>JAKFYA010000484.1 GCA_021731095.1 Acidobacteriota bacterium
GCGCATCATAGCGGGGGCGCGAACCGGGGCTACTGCTTTTTCGTCGTGTCGAACTGCTTGACGTAGCTGTCCAGCGTGGCCTTGCCGATGGACTTCGCACCCAGCGTCCGCAGATAGGCGGCCGTCTCGGGACGCTCGCGAATGATGCCGCCCGTGAAGGTGCCTTCCACAATGCCCAGCGGGCTCTGTCCAGCCACCTGCAACGTGGACGCCCCGTAGTCCTTCTCGACGCGACTGTTGGTGACCGCGTTGATGTCTGCGCCCTTGTCGAGCAGGAACTTGAGGATCTTGTGGAAGCCGGACTCGGCCGCCTTGTGCATGGCCCGGTAGCCCTTCTCATCGGCATCCTCGACACCGACGCCCGCGGCCAGCGCCACTGAGATGGCCTCGATACGGCCAGCCTCTGGCGCCATCACGGAGGTGTCGCCGTTGCCTTCGGAGGCCACCATCACCGCCGTGACGCCACCACTGCCCCGCAGCTTGGCATCGGCGCCTTTGGCCAGCAGCATCTTCATGACTTCGGCATCACCGCTGCCGGCGGCCACGATGAACGGCGTCGCACCCGAGAAGCTCGCACCAAAACCCACGCGTGGCATGCCCCTTGTGGCCTTGGCGTTGACATCGGCGCCTTTGGCGAGCAACGCGCCAATCAGCGCCAGCTTCTCCTTGCGATCGGGCATGCCCAGCAGGGAGCGCCACTCTCCGGTGGTCACCGGTTCAACCGGCGCCAGCATGTCGTCGAAACGAGCCGAGGCCCAGTGGAGGGGCGTGTAGCCCGCCTCCGGGGCGCCGTCGGCCCTGGCCCCCTGCTCGAGCAGGAACATCGCCAGCGGGGCGTGCCCCTGGACCGTCGCCGCGAGGATGGCGGTTGAGCCATCCTTGGCCTTCTCTTCAAGCTGGGCACCTGCCCCGAGCAGCACCTTGACCATGTCGACGCCGCCCTCGCGCGCCGCAAACAACAGCGGGGTGAAACCCGCCTTCGAGGCCACCTTCACGCTGGCGCCCCCGGCAAGCAGCGCTTTGGCCACCTCGACATTCTGGGCTGTGGCGGCCCACATCAGCGCCGTCTGCCCCTTCGAGAGCTGCGCAACGTTGGGGTCGGCTCCGGCCTTCAGCAGGCGGATCACCACAGCAGCATTGCCGCCGCGTGTGGCCGTCATCAGCACCGTCTCGCCACTCGGCAGGGCGGACCTGGCATCTGCGCCGGCCGTCAGCAGCGCCTCGGTCATCTCGAGGCTGCCGTTGGTGGCGGCGAGGTGGAGCGGGGTGACGCCATAGTCGTTCGCGGCGTTGACGTTCGCACCACCAGCCATCAGCGCCTTGGCCAGTGCCACCTCGTTCCAGTGCGCCGCCCAGTGCAGCGCCGTGGCGCCATCCGGCTGGGCCGACTTCGGGTCGGCCCCCTGCTTCAGCAGTGCCAGCGCCGCCTTGGCGTTCCGCTCTTCCGCGGCGTTCACCAGCCGCACATCGCGCGCGCCTGCCCCCAGACCAACCGAGGCCAGGATGACCAGCGCGCCGTAGAACTGACAGGTACGTGACATGAGTCTGTCTCCTGCTGCCATCACCGACTACACGCCCGCCAGCGTGGTGAGCTGGCCAGAACTGTCGCCAAACTTCTCCACCGGCGCACCAAAGCGTTCCGCCAGCGTGAGCTGGAGATTCGCCAGGGGCGTCCCGTCCTTGAACATCAGCGACCGGTTGCCCTTGATGCCGAGGTTCTTGCCCGACACCAGCAGCGTCGGAACATTGCGCGGCAGATGCATGTTGGAGTCGCTCATGCCCGAGCCATACAGCAGCATCGTGCCGTCGAGCAGCGTGCCGTCGCCGTCCTTCGTCGCCTGAAGACGCTCGACGAAGTAGGCAAGCTGCTTCACATGGAACGCGTTGAGCTTGGCGAGCCGGCCCAGCTTCTCGGCGTTGTTCTGATGGTGCGACAGCGGGTGGTGCGAGTCCGGCACGCCGACTTCCGGGTAGGAACGGGTGCTCGACTCACGCGCCAGCACGAAGGTGAAGACGCGCGTCAGGTCCGTCTGGAACGCCAGGAGCTGCAGGTCGAACATCAACCGGGCGTGCTCCTCGAACGTGGCCGGAATGCCCGTGGGCTGCGCAATGACCGGCATCTCGCGAGTGGCCTGATCTTCGGCCTTCTGGATGCGCCGCTCGACGTCGCGCACGGCGTCGAGGTACTCGGCCAGCTTGGCCACGTCGCGCTGGCCCAGGCCCTTGCGCACGCCGCTCACCTGCTGGTTCACCGAGTCCAGGATGCTGGAGTCCAGCTTGAGCTGCCGGACGCGCACCTTCGGGTCGGTCGTACCGGCCGCGCCAAACAGCCGCTCGAACACGTTGCGCGGGTTGTTCTCCATCGGCAGCGGGGTCGTCGCCGACCGCCACGCGATGGTGTTGTTGTAGGCGCAGCTGAACCCGTAGGCGCAGTTGCCCACCAGGTCCGTGGCTTCCATGGCCAGTTCGAGCGACCCGAGCTGGGTTTCCTTCTCGAACTGTCGCGCGAAGATCTGGTCCAGCGAGACGCCAAGCCGGATGTCCGGACCATCGGTCTTCTTGGCGTGAGCACCGGTCAGCCAGGCCGCCTGCGCGCGCGGGTGGTTGCCATTGTCGCCCACCGAGACGGCGGGCTCGCTGTCGAGCCCGGAGGCCACGACCATCCGGTCGCGGAACTTCTCCATGGGCGCCAGAATCGAGTTCATCGCCAGCTCGCCGTCCCTGGGCTGCATCCAGGTTGGCATGCTCATGCCCATGGCCACGTACATCGCGCCGAAGCGGCGCACCGGCGTGGCCGCCGACGCGGGGCCGAAGGCGGGCACCATGGCGTCGAGCAGGGGCAGCGCCAGGGCGGCGCCGGTGCCGCGCAGGATGGTCCGACGGTCCAGGTGTCGCTTGGTGATGATCATGACTCCGCTCTCCTCATCTGAAACGGCTTGCTCTTCACAATGGCCAGCACCACCGACGACCAGCGATCTCCGGACGACTTCGTCTCGCGAAGAATCTGTCGCACCGAGGGCATATCGAACGTCTCGACGCCGCGACCCATGGCGTAGGTGAGCAGCTTCTCGGCGAGCGTACGGCGGAAGGCGTCCTGCCGCGTCAGCAGCGCCTTGCGGAAGTCGGCGGGGTTGTCAAAGGTGGTTCCGTCCACCAGCTTGCCCGTGGCATTCACCGGCGTGGTGCCGTCCATCGTCCGGTAGGTGCCGATGGCATCGAAGTTCTCCAGCGCAAAGCCCAGCGGGTCGATCTGCGTATGGCACGTGGCGCACACCGGGTTCTTGCGGTGCAGCTCCATGCGCTGGCGCAGAGACCCTTCGATGACCGTGGCGTCCAGCGGCGGCACATTGGCCGGCGGTGGCGGCGGCGGCACGCCGAGCATGTGGTCCATCACCCACTTGCCGCGCTGCACCACCGAGGTGCGGTCAGCGTAGGAGGTGACCGTCAGGACGGCGCCCTGCCCCAGCAGGCCGGCGCGGCGGTCGTCCGGCAGGGTGACCCGACGGAAGTGACTGCCGGCTATGTTCGGAATGCCGTAGTGGCGGGCCACGCGTTCATTCACGAAGGTGTAGTTCGCGGTGATGAGCTCGGTGACCGGACGGTCCTCCCGAACCTGGCTTTCGAGGAAGAGGCGCGTTTCCTCCTGGAACCCGACGCGCAGGTTCTCGTCGAACGCCGGGAACTTCTTCGGGTCGGGCCGCACACTCGCCATGTTGCGCAGGTAGAGCCACTGGTCGAAGAAATTGCCAATCAACATGCTGGAGCGCTGATCCGCCAGCATGCGCTTGACCTGTTTTTCGAGCACCA
Organism: Acidobacteriota bacterium; assembly: GCA_021731095.1. Lineage (GTDB taxonomy): Bacteria > Acidobacteriota > Vicinamibacteria > Vicinamibacterales > UBA2999 > JAKFYA01. The sequence goes on from JAKFYA010000484.1 coordinate 3,808, forward strand.
GCGGCTGGCTGAGCGTGCCGGACGCGGCCACACGCAGCAGTTCCTCGTCAGGCACGCTGCTCCACAGGAAGAAGGAGAGGCGCGAGGCCAGGTCGAGGTCGGCCAGCCGGTACGGCATGCCGGGCTTGGCGCCGCCCGGGTCCTTCTCGAGCCGGAAGAGGAAGTTGATGTCGACCAGCATGCGGGCAATGGCCGTCTGGATGCCGGTGTCGAAGTTGGCGCCCTCGCGCCCCTTCTTGAAGAAGGTCACCAGGGTGGCCACTTCCTCGGGCGTGACGGGGCGGCGATACGCGCGACGGGCCAGCGCACCCATGATGCGCGAGGCGCAGGCCGACTCGTCGGCCGCGCCGGTCGGGCGGCAGACGAAGATGCGCTTGCGCGCCTCGCTGGCGGCCGGAATCCTGCCGTCGAACGGACCGCCGATCTCCAGCTTGCGGATGGTCATGTCGATGCGACCCGACCCGGCACCTGAGGTGACACCCTGGTTGAAGGCATCGCTCGTCAGCGAGAGGCGCGCCGGCCCGACGCCCTCCATCGTCCAGTGATCACGATTGAGCGAGATGCCCAGCGTGTGGGTACCCGCCGTCGCCTTGAAGCGGAACTCGGCCTTCTCGTCCGGCGCGAACTCCTCGGCATAGTAGTTGGCCACTGCGCCGAAGGTGGGCTTGTCGCCGCCGCCGCCAATCTTCACGACCTTCAGGCGCTGCCGGTCCAGGCGGACGTCGATGAGGTTCTCGACATCCAGCCCGCGAATCATGTTCGTCGCGGCCAGGTCCGAGCGCTGCAGCGTGAACTTGACGCTGTATTCCCCATCCAGCGGGAAGTAGTGCTTGATGGCGGCGCCTCCACGCGACCCGAACGGCAGTTGCTCGCTCATCCGGTCGTCCTGCCCCATCGTGCGGTCCGACACGTCGTAGACGGTGACACCCGGCACCACGTTGGGGTCGCCCACGGCCAGACGGCTGATCTTGTTGGCCGCCAGCAGATAGCGCTCCATCAGACCGGGCGACAGGGAGAGCACGTCGGCGATGTTGTCGAAGCCGAAGCCCGAGTCGTCGCCGGGCAACATCAGCTTGCCGTCGATCTGCAGCGAGAAGATGTCGCGGATGGCGTTGGTGTACTCCAGTCGGTTCAGACGGTGGATGGGCGGCCGTCCCGGGTTCGGGGCCTTGGCCACGGCGGCATCCAGACCCTGCTCGAGCGTGGCGATGAAGCCTTTGTAGGTCGCGTCATCAGGACGCCTGCTGTTCGGAGGCGGCATGGCGCCAGCGTGCAGCTTCACCAGCACGCGCTCCCACGTCTCGGCATCCTTGGCCAGATCTTCGGTGTTCTTGTCCTGCAGGATGAGGTTGGCTGCCTTCATCCGCGCGTTGTGGCAGGTGACGCAGTACTGGTCCACGAACGCCTTGACCGGGACCGCCTGCGCGGCCGGCGCTGCGGCCGCGACCTGCCGGGGCGCCGCAGCACGCCTGGCGGCGCGAGCCGCCATCACCTGCTCCGACGCAAACCCCACGGCACACGCCGCCAGACCCAGCACGACCAGGCCACGCCGCGCCATCGAGGAAGACACCACCATTGCAGACCCTCCGTCTCACTCGTCACCGCACCGCGATGTCGAGCAACAGTTCCACTGGGCACGGTCCGAGACAGACCCCGCCGATTGGCCGGAATTGTAGTGGAATCCGGCAAAATTGGATCATCCCGCGCAAGAATCCCGCGTGGTTGGTCCAATTCGCGCCATACGAGTACCCCAGACGGGTGACAGGAGGCGGCACGTGCGGGCCAGGTGGTTCCGGGTGGAACGGTAGGATAGCCAGGGTGTGGCCGTCTGGCCGCCCCTCAGGAGACTGCCGTGAAGGTTGAAATCTGGTCCGACATCGTCTGCCCGTGGTGCTACATCGGCAAGCGCCGGTTCGAACGTGCGCTCGAGGCCTTTCCTCACCGGGCCGAGGTCGAGGTGCACTATCGGGCCTTCCAGCTCAACCCCTCGGCCGAGGTTGGGGTGACCGGCTCGCGGACGGAGATGCTGAAGGGCAAATACGGCCTCTCCGATGACCAGATTGCGACCATGGACGAGCGGATGGAGCGTCTGGCTGCTGACGAAGGGCTGAGCTACAACCTGCAGGACACGGCCACCGGCAATACGCTCGACGCTCACCGCTTGGTCCACCTGGCCCGCGCCCACCACCGCGAGGAGGCCATGCTGGAGCGGTTGTACGAGGCTTACTTCTCCGAAGCGCGCTCCATCTTCACCGAGGACGCGCTGGTGGCCCTGGCGGCTGAAGCGGGTCTGGACGCCGAGGAGGCCCGCCAGACCCTGCGCAGTGACGCCTTTCGCGACACGGTGGCCGCCGAGGCGCGGAGCGCATCCGAACTGGGCGCCACCGGTGTCCCGTTCTTCGTGCTGGCGAACCGGTACGGAGTGTCAGGCGCCCAGACACCAGAGGTCTTTGCCGACGCGCTTGAACAGGCCTGGGCCGCCGCGCATCCAGCCTGATCCAGCCGTGACGTACGGCCGCGCCGCCCTCTACGCGGGCAGCGGCGGCATCGGCAGGCTGGGCGTGCCGAACACGATTTCCGTGATGGCCTTCAGGCTCCGGTTGCCGTAGCGGAACGGCACGATCAGCCGAAGTGGCGCGCCGTGCTTTGCCGGAATGGGCTGGCCGTTCATCAGCCACGCGAGCATCACCTGCGGATGACGGAGTGTCGCGATGGACTCATCCACGTAGTGCCGGTCCGACGCGATGAAGCGGCAGTAGTGCGCCCCGGGCACCAGACCCAGCATGTCGGCCACGTCGCTGAACTTCACGCCCGTCCACGTCACCACCCCGCGCGGGTTGGCCGCACCACACTGCAGCAGGAACGTGTGCGACACCAGCGGCAGCTTCTCCAGATCTGCAAACCGGAGCGTGCCCGCCAGCCGGCCAAGGCCGCGTGTGTCGACCTTCACCGCCAGCTTTCGATAGTCGTACTCGATCACGGGCGCTGTGCGGTCTGGCGTCTTCCACATCAGGGGATCGGTGATGGCGCCGCCTTCGGCCGCCGGGTGCTCGATGGCCGAGCCATCCGCGTTCAGCGGGAGCGGCGCCGGAAAGCCGGCGCGCAGGGGCTTTTCGACCAGCGTGTCTGGCCAGGCCTCGGCCGGCTTCGCGGGTGCAGGTGTTTGCGCCAGTGCAGGCGTGCCACCGTCAAGAATACCGAGGGACAGGCCGGCCAGCGTGGAGCCAGACAGCGAGAGTGCATCACGTCGCGAGATCGCCATTCGTCGTCTCCTTGCAGTCACGTCGTGACGTGACGGATGCGCCGCGTGTGATGCCGGCGTGCCTCAGAGTCTACAGGCAGATCTCAGAGGGAAATTGCACAAAACGCGAGTGCGCCGAAGATGTCGCCCCCCTCGGACAACCCTGTCCGCGACCGCCATTTTCGTACGTCGATTCAAGGTGTCGCAGGCAGCGGCCGATTATGCCCTCACCCCTGAAAGGGATATCCCTGCCTTGACGCTGATGCTAAGGTGAGGGCCCGTTCTCGCCAACCGCCGGAGGATGCTCACGATGTGGTCTCAGGATGCCGGGCCGACGCCGATCGAAGAACCGCTCGCTGAACTGGAACGCGGACTGATGTCCGAATTCGTCTCGGCCTCAGGACACTCGCTGTACGACCTGCTCCACCGGGACGATGCCGACGCCCGCCGACTCCTGACCGAGGCGGCACGCTACGCCACGTTGAAGCTGGCCGAGGTGGAAACGCGTTCCCACTACGTCCGCGCGCTGCACGGCCACTGACCCACAGGCAGGCGCCCTCATGTCGGCCCACGCCATGCGTCGACTCGCCGCCAGCCTGGTGCTGGCGGCCAGCCTGGCACCACTGAACGCCCAGGCGCCGGACGCGGAACGCTACTGGCCGCAGTGGCGTGGCCCGTCTGCGAATGGCCTGTCGCAGACGGCCGACCCGCCGGTGAAGTGGAGCGAGACCACAAACATCCGCTGGAAGGTGGACGTCCCGGGCCGCGGCCATGCGACGCCTGTGGTCTGGGGCGACACGCTGTTTCTCACCACCGCGGTGCCCGTCGGCGTGGAAGGGCCGGACCAGCACAAGCCACGAGGCACGCTGCCCGGGAAAGGCGTGCACCGCTTCATGGTGCTGGCGCTGGACCGGCACACCGGCAAGACGCGTTGGCAGCGGGTCGCGACCGAGGCGGAGCCTCACGAGGGCGCGCATGTCGACAACGGCACGTGGGCGTCGGGCTCGCCCATTGTCACGTCGGACCGGCTGTATGCGTACTTCGAGTCGTTCGGGCTGTATGCCTATCGCCACGACGGCACACTGGTCTGGAAGAAGGACCTTGGCCGCAAGCGCATGCGGAATCAGTTTGGCGAAGGCTCCACGCCGGTGCTGCACGGCCACACGCTGGTCGTGGTGTGGGACCACCTGAATGGCGAGTCGTTCATCGTCGCCCTCGACGCCCGCGACGGACGGGAACTGTGGCGCCAGCCGCGCAAGGAGATCGACACCTGGGCCACGCCCCTCGTGCGGGAGGTCCAGGGACGTCCGCAGGTCATCGTCCCCGGCATGAATCGCATCCGGGGCTATGACCTGGCCTCCGGTGCGGTGATCTGGGAAGGCAAGGGGCTGACCATGAATCCGATTCCCTCGCCCGTGTATGACGACGAGCGGGTGTATCTGATGAGTGGTTTCCAGGGCAATCAGCTTCGGGCCATCCGGCTCTCGGAGGCCAAGGGGGACATTGACGGCACGCCTGCCGTGGCCTGGACCTACGAACGCGACACCCCATATGTGCCGTCGCCCATTCTGGTGGACGGCGTGCTCTACTTCCTGAAGTCCAACAACGGGCTGCTCTCGGCCTTTGATGCGGCGAGCGGCACGCCGCTCTACCAGAATCGCCGGCTGGACGGTGTGCCCAACGTGTTCGCGTCGCCAGCAGCCGCGCAGGGGCGCATCTACATTCCGGGGCGCGACGGCGCCACCATCGTCCTGAAGGCCGGACGCACCTTCGAGGCGCTGGCCACCAACACACTGGACGATGTCTTCGACGCCTCACCAGTCCTGGTGGAGCGCGACCTCTACCTGCGCGGCAATCGCCATCTCTACGCCATTCGCGAGGCCCGACCGTAACGGGCCACCTGGGCGCCTGTCGCACTGCGGCCCCGTCGCGTTTTCAGCGACAATGCCCTGTGCCCGCTCCCGCTGAACTCGCCTTCTTCACCCACCGCTTCCACAGCCACGAATCGCATCGTGAGGGCGATGTGCGCACGCCGTACGAGCGAGACCGGGCGCGCGTGATTCACTCCGCCGCCTTCCGGCGGCTGCAGGCCAAGACCCAGGTAATGGGCATTGGCGAGGGCGACTTCCACCGCACCCGCCTGACCCACTCGATTGAGTGCGCGCAGATTGGCACCGGCCTGGTGGACGCCATCCTGCGCAAGGGCGGCACGCCTGCGGACCTGGACGGCTGGCTCCCACCGCGCGAGCTGATGGAAACAGCCTGCTATGCCCACGACCTCGGTCATCCGCCGTTCGGCCATGGCGGCGAGACGGCCCTGCACCGCGAGATGCGCGGCGAAGGCGGCTTCGAGGGGAACGGCCAGACGCTGCGCATTCTGGCCCGCCTCGAAAAGCATGGGCAACCCGGGTGGGGTACGAACCCCACGCGGCGGCTGGTACTGGCAGTCTTGAAGTACCCCATTCCCTACTCGGCCTTCGACACCACAACCGGCGCACACCCGCCGAAGTGCTTTCTCGATGACGAGGCCGATGTGGTGGACTGGGCGCTGGACGGGTTCTCCGAGGGCGACCGGACCCGTCTGCACGAGCGCAGTGCGAAGGGCAAGGCGCTGCATCGCACGCTGGACTGCTCGGCCATGGAACTGGCCGACGACATCGCCTACGGCGTGCACGACATCGAGGACATCGTGGCCCGGCGCATGGCGCACCGGGACGAAGTGCAGGCCCTGCTCATCACCGCATTCAGTGCCATCGGTGGCCGTCTCGACACAGCTGCCGGCAGCTACGACGCTGCTTCGGTGTGCGCTGACCTCTTCGACAGCAGCTACACGCGCAAGCAGATCATCTCTCGTCTGGTCGGCACCTTCATCACCCACGCGCAGGTCCGCCCCGTGGATGGTTTCGACCACCCGCTGCTGCGCTATCGCGTAGGGTTGCCGGATGCGCACCGGATGCTGCTGGATCAGCTGCAGAAGATGAGCTTTGCGCTGGCCATCGATCGCCCGGCCGTGCGGCAGCTCGAACGGCGCGGCCAGCGCGTGGTGAGCGAACTGTTCCAGACGTTTCTCGAGAGCCCCGCCATCCTGATTCCCGACTTCGCCGACGAAGGCGACGCGGGCGGCAGCATCCACCGGCGGGTCTGCGACTACGTCGCCGGCATGACCGACAGCTATGCCGAGAAGGTCTACAAGCGCCTTTTCATTCCCGGCTTCGGCACCAGCAACGACCTGCTCTGACCCTGACGGGCCGCCCTGCCGCTACAGGTTCTCGAGCCCCGCGAAGCTGACCTGCAGCGGCTGGCCGCGGTAGAGCGGCTTCGGAATGGACGACTCCACATCCTGATCGCCGGCCGCCACGATGACCGCGGCGAAGTGGCCCGTGCCGGGCACGCGCTTCGTCATGTCGTCCAGGGCCTTGGGCCGCAGCACGTCACGTGCGGGCCAGCGCTGGGCGCTCACCACCACCCAGTGCTCCAGTCCCTCGTGCTCGTACCAGATGGTGGGATGAATGCCGAGGTAGGAGTGCCAGCTCTGCACCGTGTAGCCCTGCTGGCGCATCTGGCCGCACACCACCTGCACCGCGTAGTCATGCACTTCCCACTCGGACAGCTCGACGAGCGCGTCGCTGACCAGCTCGGCCGGATTCACCGGCGCACCCGTCCGCGCATCAACCAGGCCCCAGTCCGGCGCGTCTGGCACCGGTTCCGCGTCACCCTCGTGCTTCACCATCGGACAGAGGCACGCCACCGCGCCAGCCTTGTCGGCCGCCTGCAGGAACATCGTCTTGGTGCCCAGCTCATAGGCCACCCCGCCTTCGAGGGTGACGAACACGAAGAACACCTGATTGCCGAGGCGGAACGAGAGGTGGGTGATGAACGGTTCGTGGAGCGTGGCCCGTAGCCACACCAGGCTGCCCTGGGAGACCGCGGCCAGATGACGTTTGGCGATACCCCAGGCCGTCGCGAAGTCGTCGGTCAGTTCCTGGCCATTCATGTCGAGGAGCATCCCTCCATCGTACCTCCGGAGGGCCTGCTGCCAGGCGCTACGCCACCCTCAGCCCGGGTGGCGCCTCATCGCCGCCGCCACGATGGGCTTGGCCCACGCGGGCACCTTCGCTGGCGGACACATCGCGGTGATGGCGCCGCCGGTCACGTGGAGCACCAGCAGCGGCCGGGGCGGCCGGCCCTTCACCGGGTCGCCCTCCACGCTGTTGTCGAACAGGCGCAGTTCCGTGAGGTGGGGCAGGAGGCGGATGAGGTTGCGGCGGCTCGCCTCGTAGCGTTCGCGAATCTTCACCTCCGGGATGTCATGCCCTCCGTGCGCCACGCGGGCCCTGACGCGCGCGAGGTGCCGCTCCGGGCTGTCCAGCCCGACGAACCACAGCCGCACCTCGAGCCCTTCGTCACGCGCACGCTCGAGGAGCGAGGTGATGGTGCGGCCGCCCAGCGTGGTCTCGAACGCGAAGTCCGCCCGCTGGGCGATGGCGCGCTCCAGCAGGCGCTTCCCCATCTGCCAGGCGGCGCTGTTGGCCTCGGCTTCCGGGATGCGCGGCTGTGCCTCGCGAATGCGCCTGGTGGCTTCGTCCGGGTTGAAGTAGTCGGCCCCGGCGCGCCGGAACATCTCGCCGGCGAGGCTGCTCTTGCCGGCGCCATTGGTGCCGGCCAGCACGAACACCCGGGCGGCGAGGTCACCGCCTGGCACGTCGCCGGGCCCCCGCGACCGCCGCGCGGGCGAGCTCCCCGGGCGACGCACCAAACGCGGCCGTCATGGCCCTGCGCCCGGCGGGCGTCTGCATGGCTGCGAACTGCGCGTCAAACTCGGCGGTCAGGGCCGTCAGGTCGAGCGACTGGCGGCCCCCGAGTGCCTGGTACTCCGCCATCGAGATCAGCACCGCCCTGGGCGCATTGTGCCTGGTGATCACCACCGACTCGCCGCGCATCGCCGCGTCCAGCAGCGGGCCGAAGCGCGTCTTGGCTTCTGTGGCGGAGACCGTGTGCGCGGCGCGGGCGGGGGACGCAGGGGCCTTCACGGCAACTGGTGACATGCGTCCAGTA
>JAKFYA010000115.1 GCA_021731095.1 Acidobacteriota bacterium
CGCGCTGGCAGGACTCGTCGCCATCTCGCTGATGGCCGGGTGCGCCACCTCGCGCGTCCCTCCCGCCACGTCGCCCTCGCCCGCACCCCTGGTCTCCCCGCTTGCCGCGCTTCGGCAGGACCTGTCGGTCCTGCTGGCCGGGTCTGGCAGCCAGGCCACCTGGGGCGTGGCCGTGCAGTCGCTGACCTCGAATGCGCGGCTGTTCGAACATGACCCGCAGCGACTGCTGGTGCCGGGCTCAACCCTCAAGCTGATCACGGCCGCGACCGCCGCAGCGGCGGTGGGCTGGGACTACACCTTCACCACCCAGGTCGATGTCTCCGGCTCCATCCAGGACGGCACGCTACAGGGCGACCTGCTGCTGCGTGGCACCGGAGACCCGTCGCTGCATGGCCGGGGCGGCACCGAGCTGGTGCCGGCACTGGTCGAGGCGCTCCGCGCGCGCGGGATTGCACGGATTGCCGGCCGGGTGATTGGCGATGACAGTCTGGTGGAAGAGGCGCGGCCGGGCCTGGCCTGGTCGTGGGATGACCTGGGCACGCGTACTGGCACCCTGGCAGGCGCGCTGAACATCGACGAGAACGTGATGCGCGTCACCGTGACTCCTGGCGCGGCAGTGGGCGAACCGGCCCGCGTATCCGGGCCCCCAGAGGCGAACGGCCTGCCCATCTCGGCGACAGCCGTCACGGCTGCCGCGGGCGCACCATCGAGCGTCTGGCCCGAGGCCCGCCCTGGTGAAGCGGGCCTCGTCATCGCCGGCGCCATTGCCAGCGACAGCCCGCCCCTGCGGGTGATAGCAGCCACGGGCAACCCGACTCAGTGGTTCGCAGGCGCCGTACGCGCGCGTCTCATCGCCGCGGGCATTGCGGTGGATGGCGCGGGGGTGGATGGGGATGCGCTCGGCGTTCTGCCTGCTCCAGTCGCCCCGCTGCTGACACTCCGCTCCCGCCCGCTGGCCGACGTGATTCGCCCGATGCTGAAGGACAGCATCAACATGTACGCCGAGGCCATCCTGTGGCTGGCCACCGGCCCTGCCGGCGCACGAGAGACCGCTGCCGCCCTCATGGCCGAGCGGGGGCGCCTCGAGGCCTGGGGCCTCGAGACACGGGCCCTCCGACTCGCCGATGGCTCTGGTCTGTCGCGCTGGAATGTCGTGTCGGCAGACACGCTCGTGGGCCTGCTGGTCCGGCAACAGGATGCGGCGCCGTTCGTGGATGCGCTCCCCGTCGCCGGTCGCGACGGCACCCTCGCGAGGCGAATGGTGGGCACACCGGCAGACGGCAATGTCCGGGCGAAGTCCGGCTCCATGACCCACGTCCGGAGCCTGGCCGGATACGTCACCACGGCCGACGGCGAGCGCCTGGCCTTTGCGGTGCTGGCGAACAACACCGGGCTGGCCAGCCCGGTGCTGGACGGGGTGATTGATCGGCTGGTCGTGCGACTGGCGGAATTCCGCCGCTAGGTGGACGGTGCGGCCGGCAGTTCGAAGTAGAAGATGGCGCCGCCAGAGGGCGCGGGCCTGTACCCCATGTGCCCGCCCATCGAGTCGATGATGCCGTAGCTCACGGACAGGCCAAGCCCGGTTCCCTCTCCCACAGCCTTGGTCGTGAAGAAGGGCTGGAACAGCTTCGCCTCGTCTTCCGGGTCGACGCCGGTGCCTGTGTCCTCGACCTCCAGCACCACGCGCCTGCGGTCGTCCCGGGTGCGCACGGTAATGCGCCCAGGCAGCCGGCCGGATGCCAGGATGACCTGCTCGGCATTGACGACGAAGTTGAGAACGACCTGCTGCAGTTCGGTGAACACCGCCATCACCGACCGCGTCGCCTGATCCTCAATCAGCAGCTCGATGTCCTCGGACTGCAGGCGACGTAGCCGAAGCTCCGACACAGACCGGATGATGTCGCCAAGCCTGATCGTGGCGGCCTGCCCGGGCTGCTGCCGCGCAAACAGCGCAAGGTTGCGGATGATGCCGCAGGCACGGGCGCTCTCGCGCTGGATGAGTGCCAGATCCTTGTTCACGGCGTCTGGCAGGTCGTGCTGCATCTGCAGCAGCTCGGCAAAGCCGAGAATGGCCTGGAGCGGGTTGTTGATTTCGTGAGCAACCCCGGAGACCAGCATGCCGACCGCCGCCAGGCGTTCCTGACGGATGACCTGGCGCTGCAGTGACTGCAGCTCTTCACGCATCGCGCGCTCTTCGGTCATCTGCCGGTCGAGCGCCTCGCGGGCCTCGCGCAGGCTCTGCACCATCTCGCCGCAGCGGTCCTGCAACCGTTCAAGCTGGCCGGTGGGCATGGCCACACGTTCAATCGACCCGTAATCACCCCCGGCCACGCGGTCGGTCACGCCCTCGAGGCTCCTCAGCGAACGGGAGAGACGCCTCAACAGCCAGGCAATGGACGCCAGCCACGTCGCAATCCCGATCGTGATCAGGGCCAGGGTGGCCAGACGGTCATCCGGAGCCGCGTACTGGAAGAGGGCATAGAGGCCCAGCGCCACGCCCATGGCAGGCGGCAGCCAGAGCACCAGCAGGAAGCGTACGCGCTCGGCCGTCCACACCGCCCGCGAACCCGTCGTCCGCTTTGCCGGGGGAACTGCCATCGTTATCGACGCCATGTCCCCCCTATCGGCAATCGGTCACCGCTGCACCAGCGGGTCTTGCACACCAATTTCGGCAAAGCCGGCCGCGCGCAGGATACAGCTGTCGCACCGGAGGCACGGGCGCCCGTCTGGCAGCGGGTCGTAGCAACTGTGCGTCAGGCCGTAGTCGAGGCCCAGATCCCGCCCCCGCTCGATGATTTGCGCCTTGGTCATGTGTTGCAGGGGGGCGTGGATGGTCAGCGCGGCGCCGCCGACACCAGCCCGGGTCGCCAGGCGGGCCATCTGCTGGAAGGCCCCGATGAACTCGGGCCGGCAGTCCGGATACCCCGAGTAATCGATGGCGTTCACGCCAATCACGATGTCCGAGGCGCCGAGTGTTTCGGCCCAGGCCAGGGCCAGCGACAGGAACACCGTGTTGCGGGCCGGGACATAGGTGGACGGGATCTCGTCCGAGGTCTGTGACCGATCCTTGGGCACCGGGTCGGCCGAGGTCAGCGACGAACCACCAAAGGCGCGGAGGTCGACGGCAAATTCGACATGGCGCGTCACGCCCAGGGCCCGTGCGACCGCGCGCGCGGCGGCCACCTCCCGCTCGTGACGCTGGCCATAGACCATCGTGAGGGCATGCAGCTCAAATCCCTGCTGACGGGCCATCGCGGCCGCCGTGTAGGAATCGAGGCCCCCACTGAGGAGCACGACGGCCTTTGGCATCACGCGGTCAGACTCCACGCATGTCCGCCGGCCAGATGACCTTGTGCACCTGGAGCTGCACACGAACCGGCAGGCGATCGGCCAGCACCCACTCGGAGAGCAGACGCGGGTGCAGGCTGCCGTGTACGGGCGAAAAGTGAATGGCGGCGGCCCGCCGGGCCAGTCCGTATCGCGCCACGACCTCGCAGGCATAGTCGTAGTCGGCCCGATCCGCGATGACGAACTTCACTTCGTCGTGGGGCCGGAGGCGCTCAAGGTTCGTCCAATCCATGCGCCCGGCTTCGCCACTGCCAGGGCACTTGACGTCAAGGACGGTGACAACCGCTTCCGGCACCCTGGCCGTGCTGCGGTGCCCGCCGGTCTCGACCAGCACGGTCCGTCCCGAGGCAAGCAGGCGCTCCATGAGGGGGTACACCGCCTCCTGCAGCAGCGGTTCACCTCCGGTCACCTCGACCAGCGGACACCCGAACTGCTCGACCTCGGCCACGATGTCATCCACCGAGCGCTTGCCGCCCTCGTGAAATGCGTACGCCGTGTCGCACCACGTGCACCGCAAGTCGCAGGCGGTCAGGCGCACGAACACGCACGGCCGGCCTGCGAAGGTCGACTCGCCCTGAATCGAGTGGAAGATCTCGTTGATGGTGAGCATCGCGCACCCGGACATCGTTGCCGGGGTCTGGTCCTGATTGTACGCGGACGCGCAGGGACTGTAACGCGGGCCTCGTCTGACCGCGCCGCGCGTCCGGCGAATTCCACTGTATGATCCGCAGGCACTCATTCATGGCTGGCTCCATCCGCGCGCATGCGTCCAGGCTCTTCACCCCGGTGGCCATTGTGCTGGCCATCGCGATGTCGTTTGCCGGTGGCACGGCTCCGCGACGGGCCGCCGGCCACGGGCGGGAACGTGCCCCACGCGCCAGCCGCAGCGCCGCCCAGCGGCTGGATGCCGACCACGGCGTCCACGGCTCGGCCGACGCGGACGGACCGGTCCTGTCGCAGGGCGATGACCACGGCGCGAGCGCGGCCAGCGCCGGGGCTCCGGAGAGCGCCGCTGCCCTCATTGGCGGTCTCGCGCAACTGGACGCGCCTGTCCGATTCACCTGCCTCATACTGGCGCCTCCCACGCACGTGCCCGCTGTTCCGGCCTGTGCGAGCCTCTCCGATCGCGCACCACCCCTCAGCTGACGCCCATCGGCGTTTGAGGTCGCACCCCCCTGCGGTGAATACCGTACGGATGGGGTGTGGAGTGTTTCCTGATCGAATTGCGCGCTGAGCCCTGGCCATGCATCACTATCCATCCGTCTTTGCTCACCCGAAGGAAGACTCCGTCGCCGGAGTCGTCGTCTTTCTCGTCGCGCTTCCGCTGTGTCTCGGCATTGCGGTGGCCTGCGGGGTCCCGCCCATCTCCGGCCTCGTGGCCGGCATCATCGGTGGACTGGTCGTGCCGCTCATCAGCCGGGCGCCGCTCTCGGTGACCGGGCCGGCCGCAGGACTGACGGCCATCGTCCTGGTCGAAGTGCAGAGCCTCGGGGGCCTTGCGCCATTCCTGACGGCCGTCATCGTGGCTGGTGGGCTGCAGTTCCTGCTGGGCCTGGTCCGGGCGGGTCGCTTCGCGGCCATGGTGCCCTCGGCCGTCATCAAGGGGATGCTTGCCGCCATCGGCATCACGATCGTGTGGAAGCAGCTGCCCGTCGCCTTTGGCGCCAGCGGTGGCCTCGAGACCATTGCCACTCAGTTCCACGGGGGCGCCGCGCTGATCGCGTCGCTGTCGCTGGCCATCCTTTACGGATGGAAGTTGACGCCCCTGGCCAGGAACCCGGTGATCTCACCGGCACTGGTGGCCGTGGTGCTGAGCAGCCTGCTGGCCGAAGCGTTCCGCGGCGTGCCCGCGCTGGCGCTCACCGCCGCGCAATATGTGAACGTGCCGCTCGGCGGCCCGGTGGCGCTGTTTGCCGCCATGCCGCGACCAGACTTTGCCGCCTTCCTCGACCCCCACGTCTGGACGGCCGCAGCCACCATTGCCGTGGTTGCCAGCATCGAGACGCTCCTGTCCCTGCAGGCCGTTGACCGGCTGGATCCCCTGAAGCGGCACAGCCCGCCAGACCGGGAACTGCTCGCGCAAGGCGCGGCCAACGCGATCTCCGGCCTGCTGGGTGGACTCCCCGTCACGTCGGTGATCGTCCGGAGCGGTGCGAACGTGGCGGCCGGCGGGCGCGAGCGCTTGTCCGCCATTGTCCACGGGTGCCTGCTGCTGGCGGCCGTGCTTGTGGCCGGACCGCTGCTGAACCAGATTCCGCTGGCGTGTCTGGCGGCCGTGCTCATTCAGGTCGGCCTGAACCTGTGCCGACCCTCGCTCTTCACAGGACAGGTGAAGCTGGGGATCACCCAATTCCTCCCGTTTGCCCTCACGGTTGCCGCCGTGCTGGCGCTGGACCTGCTGAAGGGCGTGGTCGTCGGCATCGTGCTCGGCATCGTCTTCGTGCTGATCGAGAACTCGAAACGCGCCGTCGTCGCCACACGCAGTGCTGAGGGTGTGTGGCAGATGCGTTTCCGCAGGGATGGCACCTTCGTCTCCAAGCCCGGCATCGTCTCGACCCTTGACGAAGTGGACGATGGGGAGACGGTGGAGATTGACGGTCACGACGAATACATCGACCACGACGTGAAGGAAGTGCTGGCCACCTTCATCGAGGATGCGTCGCACCGCGGCATCACGGTGCGCGTGCGTGGGATCGATCTGACCGACGTCAAAGGGGGCGGAGGCCACTGACATGACCGTCGGCGGCCACCACGCGACTCCTGACGATCCGGTGGCACGCGCGCTCGAGCGCGCCAGTGGAATCCTGCCCGATCAGGGGCCGATCGGGGTGTTCGTACACCACAACACCCTGCATGCCTTCCAGCACCTGCCCTTTCACCAGGGGGTGCAGGAGGGCGCGGCAGCGCTGGGCGCGCGGCCGTATCTGAGTCTGGCCGAGTTCCGCGAGGCGCTGACCGCTGGACGCATCGATGACCAGGACGTCCGGACAGAGGTGGGGCTCCATCTGGGTCTGCGCGCAGACGAGGTCGTGGCCCCGGGTCTGACCCGGGCCAGCCTGTGGCACACCCTGATGGTGACGCACGGCGACACGCGTGACGTCGGAGGAATCCGCTTTGCGGTCGCCGCCGGGATTGCCCACGAGCTTCGGGATCCTGCGCTCTGGCACGCCTGCCTTGCCAGGGCCGGCCGGGGACCGGCCCTTGGCCCGCCTGACGCGCGAACGGTCCGCCGCCACAGGGACGTGCTGCGCGCGCTGGGTGCGGACGACCCTGATCCGCCGGTGCACGGCGAGCTGATTCGGCTCTGTTCAGGCTTTCTGGATCAGGGACATGCGCACGCCGCCCTGCCCGGCCGCGAACGCGGTTTCCTCCGCGCAGTCGCCGCACTGTACGCAGCCGGCGCCGCCGCGCCACGCGAATGCCGGGGGGTCGAAGAGGCCATGGGCGCGGTGCACCAGGCTGGGACGTCAGCAGCAGCGGTGATTCGCGCCTCGCTTGACGCTCTCGGTGTCCACGGCGCTGACATCGAACCCTTCCTGCTTGCCACCGCGCTCGCGCTGCCTGGCTGGACCGGCATGTTCTCGAGGCTTGAGCGGCATCCGGAGGATCACCCCGGGGGCCCGCCGGTGTCGCTGGTCGACTTTGTCGCCGTCCGCCTGCTCTTCGACCAGTACGCGCTCGCCCGTGAGTGCCGGCGCACAGGCGTCCCCCTGTCGTGGCCGGAGCTGCGGAGCACCCTGCCGGCACCAACGCCGCGCGCGGTCGAGCTTGATGCCGTCCTCCTGTGGCATCTGGCGCGGGCGGCCGGGTGGTCGGCTGGTGACGTGGCCTCGCTGAGCGACGACACCCTGGCCGCGGTGTGGCGGGCCTCGGTCGACGCAGGTGAACTCGCCCGACGCTCGGTCTTCCTGAACGCCTACGAGCGGACCTATCGACGCACGATTCTCGACGCGCTGGCCGCGCGGCGGGCGCTGCCACAGACACCGGATGTCGGCGGGCCACGTGCGCAGTTCGTGTTCTGCATCGACGAGCGGGAGGAATCAATCCGGCGGGCTGTCGAGGAGCAGCATCCAGGCTATCTCACGTACGGGGTCGCGGGATTCTTCGGGGTGGCCATCGACTACCTGGGTCTGTACGACCATGAGCCGGCTGCCCATTGCCCGGTGGTCGTGACGCCTGGCCACGAAGTGCACGAGCAGCCCGTCTACACGGATCTTGGCTGGCATGCCATCCGGCAACGCGCCCGCGACCGCTGGCACGCCCTGGAGCGCCGGAGCAGCTCGACCTCGCGTACGTTGGCCGGCGGAGCCGGCATGTCGTTTCTCCTGGGACCGATTGCCGCAGGACGAACGCTGGCCCGCGTGCTGGCCCCGAGGTCAGCGATGCAGGTCTCTGAGCGGATCAAGGCCCGCTTCGCGCCACGGCCGCGCACACGACTCTCGACGCGCCGTGTGGAGACCGTGCCGGCACCCCGTCCAAAGCCCCTGGGATTTTCGCTCCAGGAGTCGGTCGACCGGGTCACCAGCGTGCTGACCAATATCGGTCTGCAGACAGGCTTGGCTCCGGTCGTGGTGATGCTGGGACATGGCTCGACCAGCCTGAACAACCCGCACGAGTCGGCCCACGACTGTGGGGCCTGCGGGGGACGGCGTGGCGGGGCCAACGCGCGCCTCTTCGCAGACATGGCCAACAGACCGGATGTGCGCGACGGGGTCCGGCAGCGCGGCATCGACATCCCGGAGCACACCTGGTTCATCGGCGCCCTCCACGACACGGCGAGTGACGCGGTGGTCTATTACGACCTCGAGAGCGTGCCCGCCTGGGCCACCGATGCCGCCGCTGAGGCCATGCAGGTCCTTGAGCAGGCTCGGTGCGACAGTGCAGCCGAGCGGTGCCGCCGGTTCGATGACGTTCCGCTTGGCGTCTCGCCTCAGGCGGCACTCCAGCACGTGGAGGCCCGCTCTGCCCACCTTGCGCAGCCGCGACCGGAGTATGGCCACTGCACCAATGCCATCTGCATCGTGGGCCGCCGGGCCCTGACACGCGGGCTGCACTTTGACAGGCGCGCGTTCCTCGTCAGCTACGACCCGACGAACGATGTGTCAGACCAGGTCCTCGAACGGATTCTTGCCGCGGTGGGTCCGGTGGGCGCGGGCATCAGCCTCGAGTATTACTTCTCGGCTGTGGACAACGAGGTGTTCGGGTGCGGCACGAAGCTGCCCCACAACGTCACCGGCCTCATCGGCGTGATGAGCGGGCACCAGAGCGACCTGCGCACGGGCCTGCCCAAGCAGATGGTGGAGCTGCATGAGCCCATGCGCCTGCTGCTCATCGTGGACGCGACCCCGGAGGCCCTGCTTGGCGTCGCGTCGCGGCAGGCTGAGGTGGCCAAACTGGTCGTCAACGAGTGGGTGCAACTGGTGTCGGTTCATCCCGTCACCGGGGAGATGGCGGTGTTCGAGCGCGGGGCGTTTGTGCCCTATGCGCCTCAGCCGACCCTGCTGCCGGTGGTCGATCGCTCTGCAGACTGGCACGGCCGGACACGCGCCTTCGTGTCGCCAGCCCTTGTCCGACGGGCGCTGCCGGAGTCGGTGGTCGGGGCCGCCTATCGCGACGGGTCCCCGTCACCAGCGGGTGCGCACGCATGAGCCTGCTGGTGCTGGCCTGTGCGCTGGCCATCGTCGCCCCGATCGGGAGTGCCGCTGTTGTTGGCCTGCTGGTGCTCCTGGGTGACCGCCCCCCCCGTGAGTCGACGGTCGCACGGGTGGTGAGCACGGCGCTGGTGGCCTCCATCGGCGGCAGCCTGCTGGTGCTGGCATCATGGGTCGGTCTCATCGAGGCACCGGCCACAGGCACCGTGGAGCTGGGCGACTGGCTGCGCATCAGTGGATTCTCGATGCCGGCCGTGCTCCTGGTGGATGGCATTTCCGTCACCATCAGCCTGTTTGCGGCGCTCCTGACAGCAGTGGTCGCCCGCTTTTCCAGGACCTATCTTCATAAAGAGCCTGGATTCGTCCGGTTCTTCGTCCTGCTCGCCGTGTTCGCGACCGGCACGCAACTGGTCGCGCTGGCAGGTGCCCTCGAACTGTTCTTTGCCGGCTGGGAACTCATCGGCGTCTGCTCGGCGTTCTTCATCGGGTTCTTCCACGAGCGCGACGAGCCTGTGCGGTCGTCCATTCGCGCCTTCGCCACCTACCGCGTGGCCGATGCCGGGCTGCTGATTGCCACGGTGATGACCTTCGAGCTGCTGGGCTCGGCGCGCTTCTCGGTGTTCGAAGATGTCAGCGCGCTGCCCCAGTACGAAGTGGAACTGGTGGCGCTGATGTTCCTGCTGTCGGCCATGGGCAAGTCGGCGCAGCTGCCTTTTTCGGGGTGGTTGCCCCGAGCGATGGAGGGCCCGACGCCGTCCTCGGCCCTCTTCTACGGGGCGGTCTCCATTCACGCCGGCCTCTTCCTGCTGTTGCGGGTGTGGCCACTGCTGGCTGTTGCGCCGATCACGCGCGCGGCCGGTGTCGTCGTCGGCCTCTCCACCGCGATTTACGCGGCACTGGTGGTGCGGGTTCACACCGACGCCAAGGGCACGCTGGCCCACGCCACCCTGGCTCAGGTAGGCCTCATCCTGGCTGAAATCTGCCTGGGGTTGACGACGCTGGCCCTGGTCCATCTGGTGTGTCACGCCCTGCTGCGGCTGGCCCAGTTCCTCAAAGCCCCCAATGCGATTCACGACAGCCACCGGCTGGGTCACGACCCTCACGGGCCGAGCCGGCTTGAACGATGGGTGCCGGGCATAGCCGCGCGTCTCTATGCGGCGTCGCTCCATCGGCTTCGGCTCGATGATCGGATCGATGTCGCGTTGCTACCGATTTCGAGCGCCGCGCACGCGCTGGACAGGGCCGACACGTGGTTGCGCCGGGTGCTCTCGTTTGACAGGTCCGGTTCCTGATGTTGCCGACGTTTGCGGCCTCTGCCCCGTGGGAAACCCTGGTCGTCTGCCTGTTGCTGCTGGCGGCACCCGCCGTCGCCGTGCGACGACTGCCCCAGGTCTGGCAACTTCCGGGCCTGGCCGGGACGTTGGCGGTAGCCCTCCTGACGACCGATGCCACGCTCGCCTACCTGGCCATTGCGGCCGGCGCGCTGCTCCATGCTGCCAGCGCGTGGCGCCAGAGCCGCACCGGCGCCGTGACGCTGATGGTGTCGGCCGTGGCCACGGCTGGCTGTGGACTGGCCCTGCTGCAGGGTGCACCGGCGGCAGCCTTCTGGTTGTCGTGCCTCGCCCTGGCGTTTCGTCTTGGCACGATGCCGTTTCATGGGGGCGTCGCCAGCCTGTGCGACCGGGCCCCTCTGATCCAGACCCAGCAACTGTCGTCGGCGATTGCCCTGGTGTTCATCCATCTGCGGTTCGTGGATCACCATGCCGCCGCCGTCACCGCGGCACCGGTGCTGGTCTGGTATGGGGCCGTCGCGGGCATGGCTGGTGCCCTGATGGCGCTCGTTCAGCGAGACGTGCGGGGGTTCTATCGCTGCGCGGCCACCATGCACGGCGGCATCATGATGGCGGCCATCGGCGTGGCGAGCCTGGGCAACTTTGCGGCGGCACTGCTGGTCACGGTGGCCACGGGATTGGCCCTGGGCGGACTGGGCATGATGATTACCGCCCTTGAGGACCGGACTGGCGCGGTGAGTTTCAGTGCGGGTGGAGGATACAGTGCGGCCTTTCCGCGCCTCGCCGCGCTGTTTGCCTTCTTCGGTGGAGCTGGTGTGGGCCTGCCAGGCACCGCCGGATTCGTGGCGGACGACCTGATCCTGCATACCCTGTGGCTGGAGCGACCAGCCACGGCCATCATCGTGATTCTGGCGCACGCCACTCTGGCTGTCGCGACGCTGATCACCTTCGGGAGAGTCTTCATGGGTCGGGCGCGGCCGTCGCTGGCCCCGGATCTCGATTGGGGCGAGCGTGCCGTCGCTGTCGGCGTGATGGTCCTGCTGGTGGTGCTGGGCCTCGATCCTGGCCTCGTCCTTGAACCGGCTGACGCACTGCTGGGAGCCTTGCCGGCGCTGGCTCCGGCCCCGTAGTTGCTGGATCAGCCATTTAATGCCCGGGCAACATCCGCGTAACGCGCATGTAACACCCGTTCGATACGGTCGTCCTGTCGCCTTGCATCTGTCTGCGAGGCGCAAGGGAGGCTGGATTTGGCACGAACGGCTGTACACGGAACACGATGGGTGGCGCGGCTCGGCGCCGGCGTAGTTGCCACATTACTGGCGGCCCCCCCCGCCATGGCGCAGGATGCCGGGGTACTCGCGCTGCTGACGCTTCTCCGCGACAAGGGGACCATCACCAGCCAGGAATTCGAGGAACTGCGCAAGGCCATGACGCCGGCGGCCGCAGCACCGTCCTCGGCAGCCGCAGCGCCGGCCACGGCACCCGCGGTCGAAGCCCGGCTGGCCGCGCAGGAGAAGGAACTTGCCGCCCTGCGGAAGCGGACCGACGGCACCTCCCCGGCCCTGGT
>JAKFYA010000104.1 GCA_021731095.1 Acidobacteriota bacterium
CATGCCGCAACGCAGATCGCGGCGACGCCGCTTGCGTCGGCCGAGCGCTGGAAGGCGCTGCCGCTTGTGACGACCGTGAACCGTCTCACCGCGGTGAAGCCAGGCGCCAGCATCCTGCTCGAGGGGCAGGACGACAAGCGCGCCACGCAGGTGGTGCTGGCGGCCCAGCGCTATGGGCGAGGCAAGGCGCTGGCGTTCACCCCGCAGGACTCATGGGTGTGGCAGATGCACGCCAGTATTCCTCTCGAGGATCAGACCCACGAGAACCTCTGGCGCCAGATCATCCGCTGGCTGGTGGACGGGGTGCCGGGCCGCGTCGATGTGCACACCAGTTCGGACCGCGTCGAGCCCGGTGAGCCGGTCACCATCGACGCGAGCGTGGACGATGCGGCGTTTGTCGCCCTGAACGATGCCACCGTGAGTGCCACGATCACCCAGCCGGACGGCACCACCGCGCAGGTGCCGTTGTCGTGGACCGGCAGCCGGCCCGGCCAGTATCGCGGCACGTTCGTGAGCACGGCAGCCGGGCGCTACCAGGTGCAGGTGGCGGCGCAGCGGGCAGGTGTGGAGATCGGGGTCGGAGACGCCTGGGTGCGTGCGGAGACCAGTGACGCCGAGTTCTTCGACGCCGGCATGCACGCCCAGACCCTGCAGCGGATTGCGGCGGACACGGGCGGCCGGTACTACACCATCGACACCGTGACGGGGCTGGCAGAGGACGTGCGCTACAGCGGCCGCGGTGTGACGACGGTCGAAGAGTTCGAGCTGTGGCAGATGCCGGTCGTGCTGCTGGCGCTCCTGGGGCTGCTGTGCGGGGAATGGGCCTACCGGCGTGCGGCGGGGTTGGCCTGATGGAGCTGCTGCGCGTCTTTGTCATGGTGATTGTCGGGCTGTCGGGTGACCCCGAGCACGGCGAGCTGTTCCGCAAATGGGGCGACGCCATGGCGACGCATGCCACGGCGCTCGGGGTTCCCAGGGAACGGGTGATCCAGCTGGGCGACCAGTCCACCAAAGACGACATCGAGAAGGCCGTCGATGGCCTGGCGAAGCAGGCCACGGCCGACGATGTGGTGTTCGTGGTCCTGATTGGCCACGGCAGCTTTGACGGCAAGGTCGCCAAGTTCAACCTGAAGGGCCCAGACCTGAGCGCAGCCGACTTCAGCGCGCTGCTCAGCAAGGTGCCAGCGAAGCGTGTGGTGTTTGCCGATACCACGAGCGCCAGTGGACCGTTCAAGGAGGCGCTGGCCGGACCGGGCCGGACGGTCATCACCGCAACGCGCAGCGGGTCTGAGCAGTACGCCACGCTCTTTCCAGGCTTCTTCGTGGACGCGTTTGCGTCGGACGTGGCGGACGTGGACAAGAATCGCCGCGTCACCGTGCAGGAGGCGTTCGACTACGCCCAGCGCGAGGTGACGCGAGCCTATGAACGCGAAGGGTTACTGGCCACCGAGCATGCGGTGCTGGACGACACCGGGAAGCTGGCGGCGACACTGGCTATTGGCACCGTGGGTGCGACGGCGCTGCCGACCGACCCGAAGCTGCGGGCGCTGCACCTCGAGCGGCGGGAGCTGGAACAGCGGATCGAATCGCTGAAGGTGCTGAAGGGTGGCATGGAGCCGGCCCGCTATGCGGCCGAACTGGAGAAGCTGGCGACGGCCCTCGCGCTCAAGTCGCGCGAGATTCGTCTGGCGGAGGCGCCGAAATGATGCGCCACACCATCGTGCGGGTCACCGCCGCCGCGGTGCTGGTGCTCGCTGTCGTTGCCCTGGGCGTCGCCGTGCTGAGTGCCCAGAAGAGCACGTTCGGCATTGTCGGGTCTGACGAGTACACGCCGGACGGCTCCGAGAACGTCGCGTACAGCGGACAGTTCCAGTTCGTCCGGGTCAGCTACCGCTATGGCCTGTCCAACTTCGGTGGACGGCGCGAGCGCGTGGCGCCGTGGGCACACGACTACCCGCGCGGGGATCGCCACTTCATGAGCATCCTCAACGAGATCACGCTCCTGAAGCCGCGTACCAGCGGGTCGAACACCTTCAGCCTGGACGACCCGGAGCTGATGCAGTTCCCGTTCGCCTACATGGCCGAGCCGGGCTTCTGGCGTGCCTCGGAGGCAGAGCTGGACGGCGTGCGGGCCTACCTGTCGAAGGGCGGGTTTCTGATGTTCGACGACTTCCGCGGCGAAGACTGGAACAACCTGCAGTTCCAGATGTCGCGGGCGCTGCCAGACCTGCGCTGGATCGAGATTGACGGTCGCCATCCGGTCTTCCACGTCTTCTTCGAAATTCCGGACCTGTCCATTCTGAAGGCGCCCTATGGGGGCCTGCCCCCGTCCTACTGGGCGCTGTTCGAGCAGAACGACCCGGCACGGCGCATGCTGGCACTGGCCAACGTCAACAACGACATGAGCGAGTACTGGGAATTCTCCGGCACCGGCTACGTACCGGTCGACCTGTCCAACGAAGCGTACAAATTCGGCGTCAACTACGCCATGTACGCCATCACGCACTGAGGGGGCCTCGTGAGTTCTTCAACCAATGACGCCGTGGACCTGGCCTCGCCCGACGATCTGGCACTGGCCGAACGGATGAAGGTGGGGCGTGACCGCATCCTGCAGGAACTGCGCAAGCAGATCGTGGGGCAGGACGAAGTGGTCGGCCAGATTCTGCTGACGCTGTTCGTTGGCGGCAACAGCCTGATCGTCGGCGTGCCGGGGCTGGCCAAAACCCTCCTCATCTACACGATGGCCAAGGTGGTCGACCTGAAGTTCTCACGCATCCAGTTCACGCCGGACCTGATGCCCTCGGACATCACCGGTACGGACCTGGTGCAGGAGAACGAGGAGACGGGCCGGCGGCAGATGGTGTTTGCGCCGGGTCCCATCTTCGCCAACATCGTGCTGGCCGACGAAATCAATCGCACCCCGCCCAAGACCCAGTCCGCACTCCTCGAGGCGATGCAGGAACATCGCGTGACCGTGCAGGGACGCACCTACAAGCTGGAAGAGCCGTTCTACGTGTTCGCGACCCAGAACCCGATCGAGCTGGAAGGCACGTATCCGCTTCCCGAGGCGCAGCTCGACCGCTTCATGTTTCACATCGTCATCAAGCATCCGCCCTATGACGAGGAACTCGCGGTCATCAAGAGCACCACGACCATCCAGAATCCGGTGTTCGAGCGTCCGGTGAACGGGGAAGACCTCATCGCGTTCCAGCGCCTCGTGCGCAAGGTGCCTGTGGCCGAGCCGGTCATGCGCTATGCCCTGGACCTGGTGCGGGCCAGCCGGCCGACGTCGTCCACGGCGGCGGACTTCATCAAGAAGTACGTCGCGTTTGGCGGCAGCGTCCGCGCGGCGCAGTGGCTGATTCTCGGGGCCAAAGGGCGCGCCCTGATGGGGGGGCGCTATCACGTGAGTTTCGAGGACATCCGCGCGCTCGCGCATCCGGTGCTGCGGCACCGCGTCCTCACCAACTTCCATGCGCAGTCCGAGGGCGTGACCTCGGATGCCATCATCGACCGCCTGCTTGAGGCGGTTCCGGCGCCCGCCTCGGGGATGTGATGGACGGAGCCCAGGCTCTTCCCGGCGCTCGGTTCGTGGACCCGGCGGTCCTGGCCCGGATTGGCAACATCGATCTGGTGGCGAAGATCATCGTGGACGGGTTCATCAATGGCATGCACCGGGCGCCCTTCTTCGGCGCCTCGGTCGACTTTGCCGAGCATCGCGGCTACGTGCCTGGAGACGACGTGCGGCGCATCGACTGGCGGGTCTTTGCCAGGACCGACCGCTTCTACGTGAAGGAGTACGAGGCCGACACCAACGCCAACTTCTCGGTACTGCTGGACGTGTCCAAGTCGATGGGCTTCGGCAGCCGCGGCATCACCAAGCTGGAGTACGCCTCCATCCTCACCGGGTGCCTCACGAATCTGGCGCATCGGCAGCGGGACCGCGTGGGCCTGGTCACCTTCGACGACGACATCGTGGAGCACGTCCCACCGTCTGCCAAGCACATGGACACGGTGCTGCACGTGCTGGACCGGATTCAGCCTCGCAAGGCCGGCCGTCTGGACGTTCCGTTGCGCAAGCTGGCCGAGCACTTCGCGCGGCGCGGCATCCTCGTGGTGATTTCCGACTTTTACGAGGAGCCGGAAGCGGTGGTCGAGGCCATCACGCCGCTGCGGTTCAGAGGCAATGACGTGATGGTGTTCCACCTCCTCGACCCGGCCGAGGTGGACTTCACCTATACCGACGCGATGAGCTTCGAAGACCTGGAAACGGGTGTGCAGATGCCCATCGTTCCTGAGGCACTCCGCAAGGAATACCGGGCGATGGTGCAGGCGCACATCGAGGCGCTGCGGAAGCGCTTCTCCGAGACGCGCATCGATTACGCCTTTTTCGATACGTCCAAGCCGCTCGACTACGCCCTGTTCAGCTTTCTGACCATGCGTGAGCGGATGATGCGGACCCGGTGATGACGTGGCGCTGCTGACCCCGCTCTTCCTCGTGGCGCTGGCCGGCCTGGCCATCCCGGTGCTGATTCACCTGATTCAGCGCGAGAAGAAGCGCGTTGTCCAGTTTCCGTCGCTGATGTTCCTCCAGCGGATTCCGTACAGCTCGGTGCGTCGCCGGCGGGTGCACAACTGGCTGCTGCTCCTCGTCCGCCTGACGGCCCTGACGCTGCTGGTGCTGGCGTTTGCGCGCCCGTTCCTGCGTCGCAGCGAACTTCCGCTCACGGCTGCCGGCTCACGCGAGGTGGTGGTACTGCTGGACCAGAGCTACAGCATGGGCTACGGCGACCGCTGGGAGCAGGCCAGAGGAGCCGCCCGTGCGGCGGTGCAGGGACTGACCGCGGGAGATCGGGCGTCGCTCGTGCTGTTTTCGTCCGACGCGGAAGTGACGGTGCGGGCCACCCAGGACCATGCGCAGTTGCGTGCGGCCATCGAGGCTGCTCGGGTGGCCGATGGCGCGACCCGGTTCGGTCCGGCGCTGAAGCTGGCCGCCACGCTGCTCAGCGAGAGCACCCAGCCGCGTCGCGAAGTGGTCCTGATCTCGGATTTCCAGCGGAACGGCTGGCAGGGGGGCGAGCCCGTCTACCTGCCCAAAGGGGCAGCCCTGCGCACGGTGGCGGTGGCAGAAACGAGGCCCCAGCCGAACGCCGCGGTCGTGGCGGTATCGATGGCGCGGTCGATGTTTGCAGACCAGGAGCGGGTGACGGTCACCGCAGGCCTGCGCAACGATGCGGACACGCCGCTGGCAGCGGCTGAGGTGAAGCTGGAACTCAGTGGCCGCGCCATCCAGACCGAGCGGGTCACCGTGCCGGCCAGAGGCTCGGCCTCCGTGACCTTTGCACCGATCACGGTAAACCAGCCCCAGCTTCGGGCGAGTGTACGGCTGGCGCCGGACGGGCTGGCGCAGGACAACGTGCGCTATTTCATCGTGGCGCCGAAGGCGCCCGTCTCCGTGCTGGTCGTGGACGCCACCGGTGGTGCGGGTGCGGGAAGCCTGTATCTGCTGCGCGCGCTTTCGATTGGGGAGTCGCCGGCCTTTGCCGTGACGGTGCGGACGCCGGACGCCGTGTCGGACGATGTGCTCGGCAAGGCGGCGGTGGTCGTCCTGAATGACATCAGCCTGCAGGCCGGACTGGGTGGCCGTCTGGCGGCCTTCGTGGAACGGGGAGGTGGCCTGCTGGTCGCCGCTGGTCCGCGGGCGTCGTGGCCGGGGTCGCAGGCCGCGCTGCTGCCTGCCACGCTGGCGGGCGCTGTGGACCGCACCCGGGGGGATGCCGCCCGACTGGGCGCCGTGGAGTACGGCCACCCGCTGTTCGAGCTCTTCCGGGCGGCGCGCAGCGGCGACTTCTCGTCCGCGCAGTTCTATGGCTTCCGTCAGGTGACGCCATCGCCGGGCGCCGCGGTGCTGGCGAGATTCGACGCAGGCGCGCCGGCGCTGGTGGAGCAGGCGGTCGGGCGCGGCCATGTGCTGCTCTGGGCCTCGTCGCTCGACCTGGGCTGGAACGACCTGGCGCTGAAGCCGGTCTACCTGCCCTTCATGCACCGAGCCGTTCGCCATCTGGCCATGTTTGCCGAGTCCAGTCCGTGGGAAACCGTGGGACAGGTGCTCGACCCGGCGCGTCTCAACCCACGCGAAGCCCTGCAGGCGTCCATTGCGCTGGCGCCGTCCGGCGCCCGTGCACCCGTCGGTGCCGCGGGCGATGGCGTGCTGGTCCTGGCCGAGCAGGGGTTCTACGAAGTGCGGGCCACGAAGGCCGGTGCCGAGGGGGTTGCCGTGGCCGCCAATGTGGATGTGGCGGAGTCGGACCTGGATACGATGGACCCGCGGGCGCTGCAGGCCGCGGCCGTGGCCCAGGGCAGTGACGCCTCTGCCGCCGCGACGGCTCCGCCGACGCCGGAGGCGCAGGAGCGCACGCAACGGCTCTGGTGGTATCTGCTCCTGGCCGGTCTGCTCCTCCTGGGAGTCGACACGGTGCTCTCGAACCGGCTCTCACGGGCCTGACGCGATAGACTGCGCTGAGAGGACGCCTCGCATGAGCGAACATCACGGACCGGATATCGCCACCATCATCCGCCAGGTACGCCGGCGCTGGCGCCTTCGGCTGGCCTTGCGGGGTGCCACGACGGTTCTGGCCGTGGGCGTCGGGTTGCTGGTGGCAGCCGCCTTCGGCCTCCGCTGGACCCGCTTCGACCCCTCCTGGGTGAATGCGTTCCGGGCAGCCATTGCCGTGGTGTTCGGGGCCGTGGTGGGCGTGTTCCTTGTCCGTCCCCTGTTGCGGAAGGTCACGGACCAGCAGGTCGCCCGGTACATCGAAGAGCACGAGCCGTCGCTCGACTCGGCGCTGCTCAGCGCGCTTGAACATACGGAATCGGCCCAGGCGGCTCCGCCGCGCGACGCGTCCCATTCGGCCGCGCTGGTGGCACGCCTCATCGAGTCCACGGTCGAGAAGTGTTTCGCCACCCAGGCAGCCAGGCAGGCCGACCAGCAGAAGCTGGCGCGCTCGGCGGCCGCCGTCGCCACGGTGGTCCTGCTGGCCATCGGCATCTTCGGCGCCGGTCCCGCGTACCTGCGCGACGCGCTGTCGACCCTGTTCCTCTTTTCGAAGGACGTACAGGCCGCCGTGCCGCGCGGCATTGCCGTGACCCCTGGCAACGTGACCGTCCCGAAGGGTGCAGACCAGACCGTGGCGGCGCGCCTGGCGGGGTTTGACGTACCGGAGGCGATGTTGCTGCTGCGCCGCACGCCGGGGGCGGACTTCGAGCGTCTGCCGCTGGTCCGCAACGACAAGGGGCTGTTCGAGGGGATGCTCTTCGACGTGAAGGGGCCTGTCGAGTACCTGGTGGAAGCGGACGGCGTGCGCTCGGCGACCTATGCCCTGAAGGTCGTCGACCTGCCCTATGTCGACACGCTCCGACTGGAGTTCCACTTCCCGGCGTATACCGCGCTCGACACGGAGGTGGTGGAGAACGGTGGCGACATCGCCGTCCTCACCGGCACGCAGGTGCGGGTGGCCATTACGCCCACGATGAAGACGCCCGGGGGGCGGGTGCTGGTGGACGACCGGCAGTCGCTGCCATTGAAGGTTGAAGCCGACGGCACGCTGACCGCCGCCTTCCGTGTGGAGCGTGACGGCTCCTACCGCGTCGAACTGGACGCCCCGACTGGCGAGAAGGTGGCGGCGTCGCCCCAGTACACGATTGACGCGCTGACCGACGAAGCGCCGCGCGTCTCTTTCGCCAAGCCCGGTCGCGACACCACGGCGTCACCCATTGAAGAGGTCTTTGTCGAGGCCACGGCGGTCGACGACTTCGGTGTACGGAATCTGGAGCTGGTCTACTCGGTGAACGGCGGGCCCGAGAAGACCAAGCCGCTGTTTGCCGGCACCAAGCGGATGCCGCAGGTCAGCGCGGGGCATACCTTCTACCTTGAAGAACTTGGTGTGCAGGCCGGAGACGCGGTGTCCTACTACGCGCGGGCCATGGACAACAGCAACGCTGGTGGTCATCAGACCACCAGCGACCTCTATTTCGTTCGCGTGCGCCCCTTCAAGAAGGACTTCCGCGCGGCGCAGTCGCAGGCGGGCGGTGGTGGTGGTGGTGGCATGCAGGGCGGCGTGGATGCACTGTCCGAGCAGCAGCGCCAGGTCATTGCCGCCACCTTCAACGTGCAGCGCGACCGCAAGCGACTGTCGGCGGAGAAGCTCAAGGAGCACGCCATCGTGGTGGCGCTCTCACAGTCGCGGCTGCGTGAGCAGGTCGAAGGTCTCGTGACGCGCATGACGAGCCGGTTCCTCGAACCGGATCCGGCGTTCAAGAAGATCACGGAGCTGCTCCCCAAGGCGATTGCCGAAATGAAGACGGCCGAGGGGCAACTGACGGCGGTGAGCCCGGACGGAGCGCTACCGGCTGAGCATCGGGCGCTCGGGCTGCTGCAGAAGGCCGAAGAGGAATACGAGACGCAGGTCTCGATGAGCAAAGGCGGCGGCGGTGGGGGCGGCGGCAGCGCCGTCAGCAAGGAGCTGGCGGAGATGTTCGAGATGGACCTCGACAAGCTCGCCAACCAGTACGAAACGGCCGACCGCGCCAACCAGCAGAGCAGCGACCAGCAGGTGGACGAGCTGATGGAGAAGCTCAAAGAGCTGGCGCGGCGACAGGAGCAGGAGGCCGAGGCGCAGCGCCGGCGCGCGATGGCGGGCCAGGCGGGCAGTGGCGGCTCGTCCGGGAGCCAGCAGCGGCAACTCGCCGAGCAGGCCGAGGAAGCGGCGCGGCGCCTGGAGCGGCTGTCGCGCGAGCAGAAGCGTCAGGACCTGGCCGATGCCGCGAAGCAGATGCGCGACGTGGCCGAAGCGATGCGCAAGGCCGCATCCGGCGGTGGCGGGGGCACCGGTCAGGCCCAGGCCAAGCAGGCGCTGGACCGGCTGCGCGAAGCCGAGAAGAAGCTGCGGCGCGGTCAGGCCGACCGGGCGCGGCGCGACATCGACGACGCGCGCCAGCAGGCAGAGGAACTGGCCAGGGCCGAGCGCGACATTGCCGAGGGCGTCCGCGCCCTCCCTGGCAAGGCGGGCGAGGAGCGCCGGCAGGCCATCAGCCGTCTGAACGAGCAGAAACAGTCGCTCGACGAACGGGCCGGGCAACTGGAGCGCGGGCTCGACCGGAGCGCGGGCGACGCGGCGCGCGACGAAAAGGAGGCCTCGCGGAAGTTGACCGAGGCCGCGGGGGCTATCCGCGACAGCCGGCTGCGGGACAAGGTGCGCTACTCGCGCCAGATGCTGGGCCGCGCGTCGAAGGACACGATGGATGCGGTGGAGGAGGACATCACCGAATCAATTGAAGGCCTCCGCAAGAAGCTCGATCAGGCCGCCGCGGCCGTCGGGCAGGGCAAGCCCGAACAGGACCGGAACGATGCCGTCGACCGCGCGCAGCGCCTGGCACGAGGCCTTGAATCGCTGGGCCAGCGGACGCGCGAGAAGATGCAGCGCGGCGCGGAGCAGGCCGCCAAGGACGGGCAGCAGGCCGGCATGGCTGGCCAGGGCACCGCAAACAGCCAGCAGGCGGGCCAGGGCAAGGCCGGCCAGCGCGGGCAGCAGGGACAGGGCCAAAAGGGACAGGGCCAGCAGGGCAAAGGCCAGTCAGGCCAGAGTGGCCAGGGCGGCGAGCAAGGCCAGGCCTCTGGTGGTCAGCAGGGTGAAGGCGGCCAGAGCGGTCAGGGAGGACAGCAGGCTGGTGGCAACGGCGCCATGGGCGGCGGTCGTGCCGGGGCGGAGCCTGGTCTCGGCGGCATCGGCCAGGTTGGTCCGTGGGACGGGTCGTCCTTCAGCGGCCTCGGACGGCTGGATCCGGAAGACATCCGCCAGCTCCGCGGGGAGGCGCGCCAGTGGACCGCCGAGGCGGCCGAACTGCGCGCCCGCATGCGGGCCGAGAACATCGACCCGCGAGAACTGGACGAGATTCTGAAGAAGCTGCGCCAGCTCGATGACCAGCGGGTCTATCAGGACGCGAAGACCCTGGCGAGCCTGCAGAGCGACGTGACCGAAGGACTGAAGCGCGTGGAATATGCGCTGCGCCGGAAGACCGAGGCCGAGAAGGACGTGGCGCTGTCTGGCGCAGACCCGGTGCCGGACGCGTTCCGGCCGCTGGTGGAGCAGTACTACCGCTCGCTCTCGAAGAACGGCGGCAAGTAGCGCCTAGCGGATCGTGATGGGCAGGTACCGCCGGGGTGGTTCGGCGCTCGGGGGCTGAGCCTCGGTGGCCGGGTCGTGCAGCCGGCCGACCGAGTTGCCGCCCAGGTCTTCCAGGTCCTCCAGCACCACCAGGCGGAAGTCGCCCGCCGGCCACCCCTCGTCGGCCGAGAAGCGGAGTTCCGACTCGGCCGCCTCGATGCGGATGTCGACCTCCAGGGGGAGGCCATCCGGACCGGCCAGGCCGACACCGCGCATCAGCGACAGCCGGTCGAGCGATTCGCCGAAGCGCACCACCACATCGTCCCGGCTGCCAGCCTTCGGTCCGGCAATGGCCCAGGTGGCGGGGTTGATGGCCGTCGTATCTGGCGGGCCGACACGAAACTCGCGCCTGTAGCCACTCTTCAACGACAGCAACTGCCCATCTGGCCAGACGGCGTCCACAACGACTGTGTACCGTCGTCCGACGGACAGCGCCACCTGCGGGTTCAGCCGAGCGGTAAACCGGGTGCGGTCCACGTTCCACGACGCAGCGCTGTGGGGCAGAAACGCCTCGGGCACCTCTGCGCCAGCCTCGTCCAGCAGATGCAGGTGGGTGAAGTGGTCGCCGCTGGCCATGGGCGAGTTGAACTCCACGTAGAGCCGGCGCAGATTGGCGGGCCACACCTCGGCCGACGGGAAGACCCGGCGCACCACCGTGGCGCCAGCGGGCGCCGGCGGGGCCGAACAGGCGGCCGTACCGACAAACAGCAGCATCGGCAGGCTGGCGCGAAGGCGCGTGAGGCGCATGCGGCGTGGCATCGTGTGGACCTCACGCTACCGGTGGCCTCCCGACCTGTCAATGCCGGTGTAGCATTGGACGCTCATGTCCTATCACGTCGCCCATCTCACCCCCAGCGCCCACCGTGCCGTGGTCTGGCGCGAGGTGGCGGGTCACCTGGCGCAGTGGGTGCCGCCCGGTGCGCCGGTGCTGGAAGTTGGTGCTGGCTATTGCGACTGGATCAATCACGTGCAGGCGCCAGAACGGGTAGCCGTGGACCTGTGGCCGGACTTCGGGACGCATGCCGCCGCGGGCGTGGAGGCTGTCGTGCTGGACGCCTCGCGGGACCTGCCAAGCCTGGGGCAGGCACGGTTCGGCGCTGTGCTCGCGTCGAACGTGCTGGAACACTTCTCGCCGGAGGCGGCGGCCACCGTGGCGGCCGATGTGTACGGCCTGCTGCAGCCTGGCGGACGGTTCGTCAT
>JAKFYA010000473.1 GCA_021731095.1 Acidobacteriota bacterium
GACAGGTCCTGTCGGCGCCGTGTCGAAGACCACCAGGTCGTAGCGCTCGACCCGGTCGGCCACCAGTCGGGAAATGCGGTCGAACAGTGCGGCATCCTCGATGCCTGGCATCGAGCCGGCCAGGTCGATCTGCTGCAGGGCGCGTCTGGCACTCGACCCGAAGAGCAACTCGGCGCGGGTCTTGACGTCCTTCACATATTGACGGGCTTCGGCCGGCCCATCGATCTCGAGCGCAAACAGGGAGGGCAGAATCTCGGTTTCGTCGCCACTGATGGGCATGCCCATCACATCGGAGGTCGAGTGCGCCGGGTCTGTCGACACCAGCAGCACCCGTCGTCCGGTTCGACTGGCGGCCAGCGCGACGGCGGCGGCACAGGTGGTCTTGCCGACCCCGCCCTTGCCACCAAAGAACAGCACGCGTCTGTCGATGAGATGCGTCATGTCAGCAGCAGGGCAGGGTGCCAATCGGAGAGTGCTTGATGCCCATCCTCCGGTGCCACGTGTGGAACTCGTCGAGCAGGAGCGGGTAGAGGTCCAGCAGGTAGAACGCCGCCGGATTCGGGACGCCCATCAGCTCGAGGTAACAGAGCAGCATGAACAGGTCGTTCAGCTCCAGTGCCTGGCGGCGCATTTCATGCTGGTGCCGCCCATAGGCCGCACCGTACCAGAAATCGCCAGCGTTCTTTCTGAGGGTCTGCCAGTCCACGAGAGAAGGATACAGGAGCGGGCGGTCTGGCGGGAGCGGAAGGGCTGGGGAACTGCCGTGGCAGTTCCCCAGGTGTGAACAGGTCTTACTTGCCCGCCGGTCTGGCCGGGAGCAGGAACTCCGGGCTCGGGCCCCAGAGGATGTCGCCCTTGGCCGCCGTGCGGTCGTCGGTCAGGGTCACGCTAGCCGGACGCTTGATGGCCGGCTTGTTCCAGGTGATGGTGGAACCAGTCATGGTCGGGAAGCCGCTGCCCGCCAGCGTCAGGGATACCGAGGTCTTGGCGCCCGCCTCCACCTTCTTGATCGTGAAGATGGCGAAGTCGCCCTTCTCCTTCTTGACCTGCGGATTCGGGTTCATCAGGCGGAATGGCGAGAGCACGCCAGGGTTGGTCACATACTCCACGCCTTTGCTGACGCCCACGTACTTGCCACCCACGTCGGCGGTGCCGCTGACCACGGTGAAGCCGGCCGGCACGAGCAGGGACACCGTGATGTCCTCGCCCGCGAGGCCCTTGTCCTTCTCACCCTTGTTGTCGACCGTGACTGTTACAACCTGGTTGGCGCCTTCGGTCTTGATGGTGGAGGTTCCCCAGAGGAACGTGCGCCAGCCGGCGGTGAGCATGTAGTTGTAGATCTCGCGGGCAATGGGCTCGGAGAGACGGTCCTTGTTGAACACGCCCATGGTGGGAGGCGCGGTCTCGTAAATGATCTTCTTGAAGTGTTCGAAGTCGAAGCCCTTCGCCTTCGCACCGATGTCGCGGCGCGGGTGGGCGATTTCGGGACCATGACACTGGCCACAGCCGAACTGCACGCCAAGCACCTGGCCGAGCGGGGCGCCCGCTGGCGGGTTCGCGACGCTCCAGTCCGGGACCTTGTCGCCGGTGGACGGCGGCAGGCTCTTCAGGAAGGCGTAGAGGTGGGCCAGGCCCTGATCATCAATCTTCGGGTAGGACGGCATCACACCCCACGGCTGACGCACGGCGCGCTTGAACTGGGCGAAGGTGAGCCCGCGGCCACCGGCCAGGTCCGGACCGAAGCTGCCGCCCGCCTGCATGCCATGGCACAGCATGCAGAAGCCGCTGCCGCCGCCGCCCATCCACATCGCGCGGCCTTTGTTGACATCACCCACCGGAGGGGTCTGGGCCTGAGCCACCAGCGGGCTCAGCGCACAGAGCGCCACGAACAACGAGAGAATCCTGATTCGCATGAACATCCTCTGACTTGACGGTTATTTGATAAGGACTTACTTCGGCTGCGTGTTCGCGGCCTTCCCGGCGGCAAGTGTGCGGAGCACCGCGGCTGTGCTTGGATGACTGACGAGCATGGCCTGGTTCACCGTCCCCTCTGCGATCTTCAGCGGGGTCTCACCCTTCTTGTTCTTGATCTCCATGTCGGCGCCCAGTGACACCAGCAGCGTGGCCACGTCGTCGAGGCCATAGAACGCCGTGCCGTGCAGGGCGGTGTATCCCGTGTTGTTCTGGGCATTCACATCATTGCCCCGTTCAAAACAGTACTTCGTGGCGGCCACGCTGTCAGCTTCCGGAATGAGACTGTCACCGGCCACCCGGCCCACGCCGGCCGCCACCATCAGGGGCGTGGTGCCATCGGCAGAGGTGAGTGTCGGATTCGCGCCACTCGCCACGAGCAGTGTCATCACCTCGAGGTCGGCGCTCATGGCTGCCAGCCAGAAGGGCGTCGCGCCATCGACCTTGATCTGCGCAAACATGTGATAGCCAAACCGGGGTGGGCTCTTGGTCAGGGTGGCATTCACATCAGCGCCGTGCGCAATCAGCGACCTGATGAGCGCGAGCTTGTTCCTCTTCACCCCGCCCAGCGCTTCCCATTCCCCGACGGCATCCGGGTAGTCGTGCGTGGTCTGCGTCTCCCATTTGGCCGAGGCCCAGTGGAGGGCGGTGAACCCCGGCGTACTGGCTTTGGCGTTTGCGCCCCGGTCCAGGAGGAACATGGCCAGGTCCGCATGTCCCCGCACGGTGGCGAGAATGAGGGGCGTGGCGCCGGTCGCGTCCTCTTCCTCGAGCCCCGAGCCCGCCGCCAGGAGCATCTTCACCAGTTCGAGATGCCCCATGCGCACCGCGAAGAGCAGCGGCGTGAAGCCCGCCAGGGTCCGCGCCGTGGCGCGGGCCTTGTTGTCGAGGAGAAAGCGGGCGACGTCCTGATGCTGCTCGGCCACGGCCCACATCAGCGCCGTCTGGCCCTTCTGCTTCTCCGCCGCGTTCACATCGGCCCCTGCGGCCACGAGCGCCTTGACCACATCCAGTCTGCCCACCCGGGCGGCTGTCATGACAGCCGTTTCACCGGAGGGGAGCGGGGCGTTCACGGCGGCGCCGCCTGTGAGCAGTCGCTGGACCGTCGTGGCGCTGCCGTTCAGGGCCGCCAGTGACAGGGGTGTGACGCCGTATTCGTTGGTGAGGTTGGGGTTTGCACCAGCGCGGAGCAGGAGATCGGTGAGGGTGGCGTCGTCCTGGTGTGCCGCCCAGTGCAGGGCCGTCGCACCGTCCGGTTGCGTGGCGTTGACCTTGGTGCCAGGCTGTTTGAGCAACGTCCGGACCTTGTCGGTCTGGCCGTGCCTGACGGCGTCGATGAGCGGAGACGTGGGGGCAGCGGCGACCTGACTGGCCAGCAGCACAGCGGCGGCCAACCCGCTACAGATGCGGACCGCACGGCTCACGAGAGGCGACGAGACGTCCATGCCGGGTACCTCCATCCATCGACCCCGCGCGGTTCGCGCAAGTCTTTGACAGGGCTATGTTTGGGGCCGTAGGATATCACAACAATTTTGCCTGCCTCGGGGCTCGAGACCATGCTGAGAATCGGACTTGCCTGTGCGTCTGTCGTGTGTGCGGGGGCGGTGTACGTCAGCGCAGCCGGGCAAGGCGCCGGCTCCATGCCGGCGGCCAGACCTGTGGCGCGTCCCGCGGTGGCCACGCCGGCCATGTCGCCAGCCGAGCAGCGCGCAGTGCTCGACAAGTACTGTGTTACCTGCCACAACGAGCGCCTCAAGACGGGAGGCCTGATTCTCGACAGTGCGCGCATCGACACCTCCAACCTGCGCACCCATGCCGCCACCTGGGAAAAGGTGGTTCGCAAGGTCCAGGGGGGCACGATGCCCCCGACCCGCGCCATCCGGCCCGACCCGGCCACCACGGTCGCGTTTGTCTCGTCTCTCCAGACCCGGCTCGACCAGGTGGCCGCTGCCGATCCGAATCCCGGCCGGCCTGCCATCCACCGCCTGAATCGGGCGGAGTACGTCAACAGCATCCGGGACCTGCTGGCGCTGGACATTGACGCCAAGGCCATGCTGCCCGGCGACGATTCGGGATTCGGGTTCGACAACATCGGTGATGTGCTGACCATCACGCCAGGGCTGCTGGACCGTTACCTGTCGGTCGCCCGCAAGATCGCCCGTCTGGCCATTGGCGACGAGGCAGCCAAGCCTGTCATTGAGACGGTTGCACGCCTGCCGGTATTCCTGCTGCAGGACGACCGGATGAGCGAGGAGTTGCCGTTCGGTACGCGGGGCGGAACGGCGGTCCGCCATACGTTCCCCCTTGATGGCGACTACACGCTGCGCATCCACTTGCAGCGTGGCACGATGAGCGGCAACGTGCGCGGGCTGTCCGAGGACAATCAGGTGGATGTCCGGCTGGACGGCGCCCGCGTCCGTCAGGTGGCGGTGCCAAAGGCTGCGCCCCGTGGCTACGAGCAGGCCGACACCAGCGGTCCGGTCGAAGTGCCGATCACCGTCAAGGCTGGTCAGCACACCATTGGGGTCGCGTTGTCCAGGGCCACGACGATGGTTGAAGGCTGGGGGCCGGTCCGGTTCCCCGTTGGCAGCACGAGCTTCGCGCAGGTCGACCGCACCAGCATGGATGGTGGCATCATCGAGATGGGCATTGACCAGATCGAGGTGGCCGGTCCGTTCAAGGGACGCGTCCCGACCGACACCCCGACGCGCCGGGCGATCTTCACGTGCCGGCCCGCAACGGCCGCTGACGAGGGGCCGTGCGCCCGCAAGATCTTCGGAAAGCTGGCCTATCGTGCCTATCGTCGGCCCGTGACGACCGGAGACCTCGACGAGTTGATGACCTTCTACGCCGCCGGGCGCAAGGAAGGTTCGTTCGACAAGGGTGTCCAGTTCGGTCTCGAGCGTCTGTTGGTGGCTCCCGACTTTCTCTTCCGCGTCGAGGGTGTGGATGCCCGGGTACAGCCTGGTGGCGTGCATGCCCTGAACGACTACGAACTGGCGTCCCGGTTGTCGTTCTTCCTGTGGAGCAGCATCCCCGATGACAGGCTCCTTGCGGCCGCCTCGCGTGGCACGCTCCGGAATCCCGTGGCGCTGGAGCAGCAGATCCGGAGGATGCTGGCAGACCCGAAGTCCGATGCATTCCTGGCGAACTTCTTCGGCCAGTGGCTCTACACCCGGAACGTCGCCCAGGTCACGCCTGATCCGACCGCCTATCCCGAGTTTGACGACAACCTGCGTGCCGCGTTCACGCGAGAGACGGACCTCTTCCTCCGCAGTCAGGTCGACGAGGACCGGAGCGTGGTCGAGTTGCTCACGGCCAGCTACACCTTCGTCAACGAGCGCCTGGCGCGCCATTACGGGATTCCCAACGTGTACGGCAGTCACTTCCGTCGTGTGGCGCTGCCCGATGGTCGGCGGGCGGGCCTGCTCGGTCAGGGCAGCGTGCTGACGGTGACTGCCTACGCCACACGGACGTCCCCCGTGTTGCGTGGCAAGTGGCTGATGCAGAACATCCTCGGCACTCCGCCACCCCCGCCGCCGGCGAACGTGCCCCCGCTCGACAGCACGAAGGTGGAGGGCACACTGCGTCAGCGGATGGAAATCCACCGCCGGAACCCGGTCTGCGCGACCTGTCATTCGCAGATCGACCCGCTCGGGTTTGCGCTGGAGAATTTCGACGCCATCGGCAAGTACCGCGTCGTCGATGGCACGTCGCCGATTGACGCCTCGGGCACGTTGCCGAACGGCACCAAGTTCGACGGACCGGAGTCGTTCCGCAAGGCCCTGCTCGACCAGCGCGAGTCGTACATCCTGACGTTGACCGAGAAACTGATGACCTACGGCCTCGGGCGTGGAGTGGAGCACTTCGACATGCCGGCCGTGCGCAAGGTGGTGAGGGACGCGGCGGGCAAGGACTACCGGTGGTCGGCCATCATCCTGGGTATCGTTCGCAGCACCCCGTTTCAGATGAGGAGAGCGGAGTCATGATCCTGACGCAGAAGCACCTGTCGCGGCGCACGGTTCTCAGAGGCGCGGGCGCCTCCCTGGCGCTGCCGCTCCTGGACGGCATGGTGCCCGCCTACGCTGCCCTCCGAAAGACCGCCGCCAACCCTGTTCGTCGCATGGGTGCGGTCTATGTGCCCATGGGGGTCAACATGGCCCAGTGGACGCCGAAGAAGACCGGAGCGCTGGAACTGACACCGACCCTGCAGGCGGTGGCCCCGTTCAGGAAGCAGATGCTGGTCGTCTCCGGACTCGACATGGAGACGGCCGTGCCGGGCGCCGAAGATGGCGGGGGGCAGCACTCGCGGGTGCAGTCCTCCTGGCTGACCGGCGTGCACGCCAAGAAGACCGACGGGCCGGGCTTTGAAGCCGGCACGACCATGGATCAGTTCGTCGCCAGGGCCATGGAGCAGGAGACCCAGTTCGCCTCGCTCGAGATGGCGCTCGAGTCGGTCGACCTGGTGGGGGCCTGCGAGATCGGGTACACCTGCGCCTACACAGGTACGCTGGCGTGGCGCACGCCCAAGACGCCGCTGCCAATGGAAACGAACCCGCGGGTGCTCTTTGAGCGCCTGTTCGGCGACAGCGGGACCACGGATGCCAAGGCGCGTCTGGCACGCGACCAGAAGAACAAGAGCCTGCTCGATTCCGTCGCCGGCTCGGTGAAGCGGCTGCAGCGGAACATCGGCCCCAGCGACAACGCCAAGCTGACCGACTATCTCGA
The DNA here is from genome assembly GCA_021731095.1 of Acidobacteriota bacterium. GTDB lineage: Bacteria > Acidobacteriota > Vicinamibacteria > Vicinamibacterales > UBA2999 > JAKFYA01. The sequence continues at coordinate 6,700 of JAKFYA010000473.1, forward strand.
ATCGGTCCGTGACATCGAGCGCCGCATCCAGAAGGCGGAAGAGCAGGCCGGTCGCGAACTGCCGGTGGTTGAGCAGCCGGCGGGCGTGCCGGCGTCGTACGAGGAACACGCGAAGTTGATGTTCGAGCTGTGGGCGCTCGCCTGGCAGACCGACATGACGCGCGTCTCCACCTTCATGATGGCGCGCGAGCTGAGTGTCCGCACCTACCCGGACATCGGCGTCACCGAGCCGCATCATCCGCTCTCGCACCACCAGGACAACCCGGAGAAGCTGGCCAAGCAGGCCAAGCTGAACGTGTATCACCTGCGGCTGTTTTCGCACTTCCTCCAGAAGCTCGCGTCCACGCCCGACGGTGACGGGTCCCTGCTTGACCACTCGATGATTCTGTACGGGTCTGGCATGAGCAATTCGAACCTCCACCTGCCGATGAACCTCCCGCTGGTGGTCATGGGTGGCGGTGCCGGGCAGATCTCGTCCGGTCGGCACATCCGGGCCAAGGCCGGCACGCCGGTCACGAACCTCCAGCTCGCCCTCATCGAGAAGATGGGCGTGCCCATGGAGAAGTTCGGCGACAGCACCGGCAAGCTGAACCTGCTGTCCGATATCTAGTCTCCACCGCGCCGGGCGTCCGAGCCCAGCGCTTCCGCTTTGCGGACCGGGTGTGGTTTCATCAGACCATGCCCGGTCATCTCTCCGCCCGATCCGCGCGAGGTACACGTACGGCCTCTCTTTATCGCCGCACAGCCCTGGCTGTGTGGCTCACCGTGCTGGGGTCGCTGGCGGTGCTCCCCTGGGCCACCCAGGGACAGACGCCAGCGGGCGGCGGAGCCGTCCCTCAGGCGAACAGGACCGACCCGAGTGTCCTCTTCCGCCAGGCCGACAGCCACTTTCGCGCCGGTCGCGTGCGGGAGGCGGCGCTGGCGTTCGACGCGCTGGCTGCCGCGGCGCCCGAAGACGCGCCCCACCTGTGGCAACGCGGCATCGCGCTGTACTATGCGGGCCGCTTCGGCGACTGCCGGACGCAGTTCGAGTCGCACCGCACGGTGAACCCGAATGATGTGGAGAATGCGGCCTGGCATTTCCTGTGTGTCGCGCGCGCCGAGTCGCCGGCCGCGGCGCGGGCGGCCCTGTTGCCCGTCGGGCCGGACCGGAGGTCCCCCATGCGCGAGGTGTACGGCATGCTGGAAGGGGCCGTCACGCCAGCGCAGGTGCTGGCGGCCGGTGCCAGGGACGAGGCGGCAGCGTTCTATGCTGAACTATACGTGGGGCTGTACTTTGAGGCGCTCGGCGAGGCTGCGCGCAGCCGCACCCATATGGTCGCGGCCGCGTCGCCGCAATTTGCCGTCGCTGGCGGATACATGCACCGCGTGGCGCAGGTGCACCTGCAGATGAGGGAACGACGATGACGGAACGACAGTTGGCCGGGGTGTACCAGGAGGTTCGGGGCTTTGGTCTCGCGGCAGCGCTGGTCGTGGCTGGTGCGGCAGGTATCGCGATGCTCGAGGCGGCTGCAGATCCAGAAGCTGCCAAGGTCAAGAACCCGACCCCGGTATCCGAGGCCTCGCTTGCGGCCGGCCAGACGGTCTACAACAAGAGTTGCCGACCCTGCCATAGCCGCGACGGCGGTGGCGGAGCACCCGGACCGAGCCTGATCGATGACGAATGGCGCAATGGCTCGACGGACGGCGAGATCTACGCCGTCATCCGGAAGGGCGTCGTCGACACCCGGATGGAAGCGTGGGACGATCGCGTCAGCGAAGCGGATACCTGGAATCTGGTGAACTACATCAGGTCCCTGAAGCCCCAGGTCGGCAAATAGCCGACGCGCAGCGCGACCCGGTCGCGATTCAGCGGCTGGCTGCGGCGAACGAGGGCGGCAGGTCCTGTTTCGTGTCGCGGAGAATCTCGATGACCGCCTGCCGGTCGGCGGCCGACAGGCGTTCGTACCCCTGCTCGGCGGCCTTGCCAGACAGCACCGTCCACATGCGCTCGTAGACGGCGGTCTTCGCCTGCGCCGGAAGGGCGTCGAATGCGCCTGAGTAGATCATGTAGCTGCACGGATACCTGAAAGTCCGCTTCTCCAGCGCCAGCTCGCGCAGCGTGCGCCCTTTCCGGTCTTTCGGCCCCTGAGCCGCAAACAGTTCAGCAAAGCCGGACGACCCCTGCATACGCGAGGGGATGGGGGCTTCATCGATGAACAGCATGTAGTCGACCAGCTCGTTGACCAGTCGCGGGAACTCGTCTTCCTGCACGGGAGGCGGCGTGGGTCGGGCCGGAAGCAGTGGCTGCGGTGCCGCAGGCGCCGGCGGGTTCGCCTTGTCGTAGTCCTGCACCCGCACCAGCCAGTTCAGGCGCGTGATGAGCGAGGTCATCACCGTCTGGTGATTGAACACGGCAAGCGCCGCAACATCGCTGTAAGGCGTGAGGTAAGGCGTGGTGTCGAACTGTCCCTTCACGGTCGCCAGCTGGGGCGCGGCCGGCAGGCGCGTGCCGCCCTTCTTCGCGTGATAGACCGGCACGTTGCCCAGGTGTCGCGCGGGGACAGCAGCGCCCGTCACGAACCAGCCACCCCAGCGGTCCTCGTACGGGGTGCGGTGATCAACGGCCCAGCCCTGGGCGTACTCGTTCGGGTCATCGGACATCGGCAGCATGCTCATGGTGAGCATGCCCGAGACGTTCAGCGTCGACCCTGGCGATTCGTGACATTCCAGACAGCGCTGCGAACGGGAGAAGTGCGGTTTCTGGGACGGCGTCTGGTCGAGCACGTACCAGACCATGCCCTGCTGTGGGTCGAGCGCGGCGACTTCCAGGGCGTCCGCGCCCTGGACCCAGCCGACAGCCACGTGGTCGTTGAAGTAGAGCGCGCGTGGCTTGTCCTTCGTGATGAACTCAGACTGCAGACTGGTCTCCGAGAACACCAGCATCTGCGACTCGACCGGCACCTTCAGGGCATCGAGCACGGCACGAAGATAGCCCTGGGGCTGGGCATGGTTCAGCGACGCGGAGCCATCCACGATCCGGGCGTTGAGGCGTGCGACAGCATCGGTCGTGGCCGTGTCGCGGTACCGGATGGCGGGGTGACGCTCCGACACGCGATCCGGCGTGCCCTGGGCGAGGGTGACCGCAAGGCCGCAGACAGTGGCTGCGGCGGCGAGACAGACGCGGAATCGGGACATGTCGGCAGGCCTCGTCACGCGTGGAGTGCGTGTGGCCCCAGTATGCCATGCCCCCAGGGAGAGAGACATGGGCCGACCATCCCTGGAGGATGGCCGGCCGGAACTGGCTAGTGCTTGTGCTGCGGGGCGTGGTCGGTGGTGGTCGGCTTGTCCGGCGGCGGCGTGCCCACCTGGACGGCGCCCATCAGCCCGCCTTCCGCGTGGTCCAGGATGTGGCAATGCATCATCCACTTGCCCGGGTGGCCCTCGTCGAACTTGACCACGATCTTGACTGACTTCTCGAACGGCACCGACACCGTGTCCTTCCAGGCCAACGGTCGCTCCGGCTCGCCGGTCTTCTCGTCAAGCACCTGAAAGAAGAAGCCATGCAGGTGGAACGGGTGGGTCCACGGCGTCTTGTTGGTCAGGGTCCAGATCTGTGTCTCGCCTTCCTTGGCCAGGAATGGCTTCGAGTGGTTGAACGCCACCTTGTTGATGCCGTACTGGAACGAGCCGTCCTGGAGCTGCTCGATGGTGAGATCCATCTGGACCTTGGTTGCGCCCGCCACGGACAGGGGCTTGATGTCCCGCGTGATGGTTGGTGGGGCCGGAGCCGTGTAGGGCGCCTCATCGGTGAACTTGATGGTGAAGAGCGCTTCTTCCGCCGGTCGGAACTCCACCGAGCCAAACCCGCGATTGAAGACGTAGGAGCGGAAGGGGAGCTCGCTTCCGGGCTTGCCCTTGGGCGTCACGATGAGGTCCACGCGCTCGGCTGCACCAATGACCAGACTGGAGACGGTGGTGGGGTATTCCTGCAGGCCACCGTCCGTGCCAATCAGCTTGAAGTCCTGTCCATCGAGATCGAGAGCGAAATAGCGGCTCTTCGACGGATTGAGGATGCGCCAGCGCTGCGGCACGCCCGACCTCACCGTGATGGTGCTGGCCTTTCGTCCGTTGACCAGCACGACATTGCCCTCTCGGCCGAACGCCATGCCTGTCGTGCCGCCGCTGTTGGGATCGTCGAGGTGGTCGTGTTCATCCAGTCCGATATCGCTCAGGACGATGAGCAGCTCGTCGGTGGCGCCGACGTTCTCGGTGGGGTCTTTCACCAGCAGCGGTCCGTAGAGGCCATTGCCGACCTGGGCCGCCGCGTTGACGTGGGGGTGATACCAGAACAGGCCTGCGTCCGGCACCACGTAGTCATAGGTGAACGTGCCGCCCTTCTCGACTTCGCTCTGCGAGTAGCCGGGTACGCCGTCCATCGCGATGGGCAGGCGGATACCGTGGGAATGGATGGTGGTGGCCTCGGGCAGCTGATTGGTGAAGTGGATGATCAGGCGGTCGCCGACATTGGCTCTGATCGTGGGACCCGGGATGGTGCCGTTGTAGGTCCAGGCCTCAACGACCTTGCCCGGC
>JAKFYA010000261.1 GCA_021731095.1 Acidobacteriota bacterium
GGGTCTACGATCGTTTCAACGAGCTTCCATACCTCAGAGTCCGTGGCGACTACGGGTCAGGAAAATCCCGCTTCCTTCTGACCGTGGGTTCCATCTGCTGGAAGCCGATCTTCGCCAGTGGCGCATCGACCGTCTCTCCCATCTTCCGCTTGCTCGATCAGGTGGGTGGAACGCTCGTGGTCGACGAAGCCGACTTCTGGGCCAGCGACGAACGAGCCGAGATAGTCAAGATCCTCAACAACGGAAACGCCCGTGGATTCCCGGTGCTCCGCAGCTAGTCCGGGCAGGTATTACAAAACTGTGACAATCGGCCTTGGTACCCCAGTTCTAGAATACCGTAGAAAAGTAGCCACTAGATGACGCGTCTGAATCGGCCACCTCCGTGAATCGCTGGGCGCAACTGTCGCCCGAGAAGGGAGTCATTCCCGCGAAATTCATATCGTCCCGCAGTCACTTACCACACTTCAGGATCGTCCAGCTGGTCGCCGCCTTTCTGCGGTAGCTCTTTCTTCGCAGAAAAAAGCCCGAGCGCGCTAACGCTCGGGCAGCCGGACGGTCAACAAACGACGATCGCAGTTCACTCTTGAGGGAGGATGTATGCGACCTGAAGCTGACCGCTCGGATCTCGTTGGTCCCGATCGAGAATTCGACCAGGAACCATCTGTTCATGTTACTCCCCTAGAGCAACATGTCAATCCTACTGTCCACAGCGGATCCGGAGAACATGGGCCTCCGGCCGCCTGGCTTGATGCGCTTGGACGTTTTAGACAGGTCGAGCTGGCGCTGCAGTTTGTGCGCTTCCTCAGAGGCATTCCTAGGGCGGACGCGATGGACGTTCTCGGCGGCCTTCGACAGGTGCTTGAGTTCGAGCATGACCGCGCAAGTCGCAACTACGGCGGAGGTATTCGCCTTCAACGGCTGCCGCCAGTTGAAACCTGGCGTGAGGACTAGTCCAACAGTCAGGGACGAACCGGCTTCCCAGCTAGAAGAGCGCAGCTTGGAAGCCGGTTTGGGTACCCTCGATGATATAGTCGAGCTATGGGAAGAAACGAGAAAACGTCCTCTCCTGTAGCGTCACTCGCGTCGAAGGTGCTGAGTGGTGCGAAGACCCCGACGGTTGCGGATGCGAAGACGCTTGCCGCGAGCGTTTTGACGCAAGCGCCTGACAAGAAGAAGCGATAGGCGTCACTTAGCGATCACAGCGTCGCGCCTCCCGCGCGTTCCGGCGCGCCGGGTATTCGTGCGCTCAGCCGTGAGGTGGTTTGCGTATTGGCTGGAGGCATCGAATCGATGAGCCGCTCACGGAGACAACATGTACAGACTCACAGATTCTGAGAAGACCGCGCTGATTCGACAGCCCGAATCTGGAATGGGATACCAGGTCGTTGACGCGGTCACCTGGGACGCGCAGCCGAGAAGGGGTGTTGTCTACAACGGAGAGTTGCTGACTCTCGACCGAGACCGCGTCGGCGATCGGGCCATTCTCTTGACGAAGTCGTTCCCTGAGGCTCTGCGGTTGGCAAGTAGTTCAACCGGACAGTTCCGTTCCCTGTCCGTCGTGCGCGACCCGCGGGTGACGACGCTCTCCAAGCGTGACGTCAAGAACTCCAGCGGGGCGAGTGATGGAGAAGTCGGCAAGACGAAAGACGGCGACAAGTTTTTCCGCTTTTCTGCATTTCCCAACGACAACCGAATCACGGCCGACAATGCACTCCGACCCGGCTCATATGCGACAACCGAGGAAGATGGAGGATCGGTCAAGACCGGCGCCGAGGCTGTGGAGCGATACGCGTTGCCGAATGACGACCCCGCCTCCCATCGATTTGTCATCCGCCCAGTGAGCCAGACCGCACTCCAGTCTGGAATCGTTCAGCCAGCCAATGGTCATCAGGGTGGTGGCGTTGAGGTGATCTTCACAGCAGGGACAACAGCCGGGACTGTGACTCTCCCCCCAGCGACATTGCCGGACAAGTAGATGCGTATCAAGCTCGAAAGGCGATGGACCGAACAGCTTCTCGATCTGCCTGAGTCCGGAATGGGCTATCAGAGAGTAGATGTCCGGATGACCGACGGTCGAGAGCTCAGGGGATGTCTCGTTCTAAATGCTGAACTGCTAGAGGTGCCAGAGGATTTCTCAGACGCAACCGTCGCTGATCTTCGCGTCCATCGCTCTTGACTCCGTCCTGCGGTGGAAAGATTCTCTTGTCCATCGTGATTAGGGCAGCTTTGTTTGGTTCGACAGCCCCGACTCACGCACGCCTACGAGTGTCCAGGGCCTGGGCCTATGGATTCTGGCGCCAGTCAACGCCGACTTCAGGCCGGAGTCCTTGGCTACGACCCGAGACCGGAGCCGGTGAACATCGGCGAGAGGCTGGTGTGGCAGCGGGATGGGTTGGGTCTGTCGCAGACAGAGATGGCGAGGAAGCTCGGAGTCGACCCGAGCACGCTGGCGAGTTGGGGGCGAGGGAAGGGAGTGCCACTCGGTGAACTCCCGGGGACGCGTTGAAGATGAGCTGGGCCCTCTAAATTTATGCCGACCCAAGAGCATCAGGGAACGCCCACTACCCTGAGCTTGAACGCATCGAACAGTGAAGTTCAGGTACATCAGGCGTGACTTCAGTCTAGCGCTTGCTTGACATGTCAGTGCCGGAAGGTACCCGAAAGAGGGTACGGGTTGGCTGATCTCGTGATATCGAACGGTAGCGAGTTGCACTCCGCAACCAGAGGCTTCCGCACCTGCTCGCCATCGGACCTGACGGTGTGAGAAGCTTGATGCAATCGCGACGTGTCCTCACGCATCTTCTCGACAATGATCGTTCTCGGTGCGCTGGTGCGGTTTGCGGCGCTGCCACTCGGTGGCACCCACGATACGGTGCCGTGGCGGATCTGGAGCTACAACGCCGCCGTTGAAGGTGTCGGTCGTCTCTATGGAGTCGGCGGTACTCCGCCCGAATGGCGCACGCTTACATACCTCAATGCAGAGGGCCAGGCGACGTATCCACCTCTGGCGCTACACGAACTCGGCCTCGCGGGTCGCGCTTATCGCTGGTTCATGGGAGGCTCGTTTCCCAACACACGGCCGCTAATCGTGGCGATCAAGTCTCCGGCGCTCGTCGCAGACGTTGGCACTGCGCTGCTGGTCTATTTCGTGGTGCGGCGTCTCAGCAACGAAGATACGGCGCGATTCAGTACCCTTGCATACTGGCTCAATCCAGGCATCGTCCTCGACGGTGCAGCGCTAGGCTATCTCGATCCGCAGTTCATGCTACCCATCATGGGAAGCCTTATCGCTGGGGTATCCGGCCGACCTGTGCTTGCGGGTGGACTGGCCGCTGCCGCCGTTCTCACCAAGCCGCAGCCGATCATTCTTGGTCCAGCTGTAGCGCTCGCACTATGGCATAGCGCAAACGGATGGAGCGCACGTGTCCGAAGATTCGGAATTGCGCTGCTCACTGGGTGCCTTGTCGCTCTCGTCATCACGGCTCCGGTCATCATGGCCGGAGGCATGCCGAATCTCATTCAAGCCATGGGCCGGCTCGAAGCACACGATATGCTTTCGGGCAACGCTTGCAATCTCTGGTGGCTGGTCGGATGGCTCGTGCGAGCGTTCTACAGCATCGAGGACTTTGGCCGGTGGGGTGCGTTCGTGCACGAGACCCGGATTCTCGCCATTTCGCGCTTCATAGAAGTCGGCGGACCGAATCCCCGCGTGATTGCCACGACCATGGTGGCCGCCGTGTCGCTCTGGGCCGTGTGGACGAGCCGTCACGCGAAGGACCTCTGGCTACTGGCTGGCCTTGGGGGATTCTTGATGCACACGTACGTGGTGCTCGCGGTGCAAGTTCATGAGAACCATCTTTTCGGAGCCGTGCCCCTGCTGGTAATCGCCGCGGCAGGGAGGCGTCGGTTCCGGTGGGTACTGGTCGTCATCAGTGCACTCTTCGCCTTGAACCTTAACTTGTTCTATGGCGTCAGTGAAGACGTCGGCTGGGCGATTCCACGCTCCATTACCTTGATCGACCTGTCTGTTGTGGTCGCTCTTTTGAACTGCGTGGCGTTGCTATGGCATGGGCACGTGCTTGTTGTCGAGGCTCGGTGTGAGCCGGTTCCATTCGAAACACGGATCGGCGTGACGCAGTCGAGTATCTGCTGAGTTTCGGCTGCCGATGATGTCAACTGCAGGCGCGGCGCTCATGTCAGAAGTGAACGAAGACCTGTTGCCACACTCCCACGGGTGCGCGAGTTAGAGGGATGGGCCGGCGCGTATTCGCTGCTCTGGCTTGTCTGAAGCTGACGTGTGGTGATTTGGAAGTACGAACCTTTGACGCGACTGAGGAGCCTCCTTTTGCGGCGCGATCGCTAGGCGGCCCCGCGTCAGCCACCAGAAGAGAGGGATATTTCGGAATATGGGACAGCAGAAGTACGGGATGGTAGGACAGCTTGCTTTTCGGATAGCCCGGCACAGACGGAATCCACTCGTGCGAGCGGTCGCGCTCGGTTGCAACAAATTTCTCCGTTGCTACAACAACGTCAATTACGACGTTGAGTCGAACAGAGAGTCGCGCGTGCTTAGCCGGCTCGGTATACTCCAGCCCAGATGCATCTTTGACGTCGGAGCCAACACAGGAGACTGGTCCTTGCTCGCGCGGCGCCTGTGCCCGCCGGCAACCGTGCATGCCTTTGAGGTCGTACCTGAGACATTCCAGACGCTTGCGCGCAAGACCGTTGGCACATCGCAGATTGTCGCGAATGCCGTCGGCTTGAGCGCCGAAGCTGGCAGCGTCAAGATTGCTCATTGCACTGAAGACCCAGGGCTCTCCTCGGCGTATGCGTGGTCACACGGCAAGTCCATCACTACCATCGAATGCCCGGTAACCACCGGCGATACCTATTGCGCCGAGCGGCAGATCGGACACATCGACTTCCTAAAACTCGACGTTGAAGGTGCAGAACTGCCAGCGCTCCGCGGCTTCGAACACATGCTCGGTCGTAGTGCTATCGACATGATCCAATTCGAGTATGGCTACGTCAACGTCATGCCACGCTTTCTGCTGGCAGACATTTACCAATACCTCAACCAACGCGGGTACGAGGTCGGCAAGGTCTATCCAAATTTCGTCGATTTCAAGGCGTACGACGTGCATGACGAGGACTTCCAAGGGCCGAACTACATTGCCATCCGTCCGGGCCTGCCGGAGTTACGGCAGTTACTTGCCTAATTGGATCGGCACAGTATGCTCGGAGGTTGGACGTTGAGGTCTGAGCAGTTGGACGACAATCAGACGTCCGAGTACAAGCCAGGCGACTATCAGTGGCAAAAGACTCCACAGCCCGCCCAGTCCTAGCTTTTGACCAAGGTTGAATGCGGCACGTGGCTCTTGCTCGTGACGCCAGTTCGTCGGGTCGGCTGACGCGTGGACGAAAGTCGCGGTGTTCAGTCCTAGCTCACCGGCTTGAAATGCTGGCCACAACAACTCCTGCATCGGTCGGCCGACGTTTGCTGGTGGCTGCGCGGTCGTAGACACACCGATCAATGAGAGGACGACGCTGGCTAGCAGGCATGCCAGTATGCCCGCTCGCAGCGCTGTTCGTGATCGTTGCCATGCCGTGGCAACGCCGAGTGCTAGGAAGGGTAGTGCCGGCGACAAATGGCGCGGGCCAAGTGACCACCCACCTTCCCAATAGTGGTAGCTGGCATTCAGTAGCAAGTAATAGAGCACAAAGAGTCCGCTGAGCGCCCACGCCGCTCGGTGCCGTCGAGCCAGCCCGAATCCTACCGCGGCGACCGCCGCTATAGGACTGAGCGGCAGTAGGCCGCGATAGCTGCCGACCAGAATGTCGGCCAATACGTGCAAGCGCGGCATCCCGATCCCAAACAACCCTTCACGCATGCCCTCGAAGCCCGCTTCACTCGAATACGCCAAATGCCACGGTGCACCAAAGCAGGCGTACTGATACGCACCGAGAAGCGCGGCGGACGTCAGGGCACATGCGCTCATCTCGACCAGCGCGCGAAGTGCCAGAGGTTTGTGATCGCGCCATACCACCACCGCATACCAAGCCGCCATCACGGTTGCCGGAATCGCAGCAGGAAACTCAGTAATCGTTGCCCATCCGCCCGATAACCCGATGATCCAACCACAGTGCCTCAGACCATTGGGGGCGTGCGAGTTATCAACAGGAGGGGCGAGTTGAGAGGCGCGCCAAGCCGCGCCGAAAGCAAAAACCAAGAAGGCGGCCGACAGCGCATGGCCAACAAATAGGGTTGACTGTCCCCACAAAGGGGTTCCAAGACCGGCTGCGATCGCCGCCAATACGCCTCCGGTGCGTGAACCGGCGAGCGCTGCTGCGATCTCGTACAGGATGACACCGGCGACCGCACTGGAAAGGCTGACCGTAAAGATGGTCCCGATATATGACAAGAACGCGAGACCGGCGAAAGTCTCTGGGTCTACTCCTGCGAGCAGACACGCTGCACGCGCAACCGCCACCACCGGCAGCGCCAGGAACGCCGTGCCGGGAGCCTTATCGGAGTAGTAGTGACCTTTGAAGATCGCCTTATCCCCAGTGTTGCGCTCGTATGGATCGATCACGAATGACCGGTCGTTCAGCACCGCTCGCACGAGGGCGAACCGCGAATTCTGATTCCACCCGCCCCCTTGATAGAAGTAGGCGTACGAGATGAATAACAGTAGAAACAGTCCGAGACGAATACGACTCTGGAGTGTCATCCAACATGGCCCACGCCGAGTGATGTCCACGACGGCAACAAGCGAGCGTGCTCCCGAACGAGGATTACCCGATTCTTGCTCAACTCAAGAACGCCCAGATCAAATGTGTTTCTCGCTTCGGTCAACAATGCGCCTCCTCGCGGGGCGATGAAACTCGTGCCGCTGGTAAGGTCAAAATGTGGTCGTGCTGCAGTCGACTCGAGGCAGAGTCCATTGAGCTCCAAGCGCGCGGTGGCGGCGCCCGTGCTGGGCGCCGCCATACTGGCCTCGACTCCGAACGTGGCTCATCGAATCGTCTACAGGCTGACTCTCAACCGGCCGGACTGCCAGCCCTTTGATCCTGTTCTGACCTCTGATTCGCTCTCACGAGGAATACCACGGAGGATCATGGGCGTTTAAGAAGGGGAACATCGCCGCTCAGGCCCCAGCCGTAGGTGCTGTATGTGCTGAAGTTAAACTTGGAATATAGAATCCACCAGCCGCCAGTCGAAGGACGATAAACTGCGACATCGGTCCTGCCGTCGCCGTCGTAGTCGCCGTTCACAGGCACATCGCCGGTTAGACCCCACGAATAGCCGTTGTAGGTGGCGAAGTTGGTGCTGGACCAGAGGATCCACCACCCCAGCGTGCTTGGTCGGAAGACCGCCAGATCGATCTTGCCATCGCCATCGTAGTCACCAGGCACGGCTACGTCGCCGCTGAGGCCCCAGCCGTAGGTGCTGGAAGACGTGAAGTTGGTGCTGGACTTAAGAACTAACCACTGGCCAGTTGAAGGACGAAAAACGGCGACATCGGTCCTACCGTCGCCATCGTAGTCGCCAGGAACGGGTAGATCTCCGACCTGGCCCAAGGTGTAGGTGTTGTAGGCCCCAAAGTTGGCACCGGATAAAAGGACATACCAACTGACATTGCTGGGTCGAAAGATGGCAAGGTCCATCTTGCCGTCGCCGTCGTAATCGCCGGGTTCGGTTAGGTCGCCGCTTATGCCGCCCCAGCCCTGGGTGCTATATGCGCTGAAGTTGGTGCTGGATTTGAGAGTCCACCACCCAGCTGTGGTCGGGCGATAGATCGTAACGTCAGTTGCGCCGTCACCGTCGACGTCAGCAAGGGCGTTGAGAACGCCCGTGTTGAGCATTCTGTTCGAAGTGCCAGAGGCTACGCCGGATAGAATGCCGGTCGTTGCGTTGCTCATGATTGCATTCTTCGCAACCACTGGAAGGGCGTTAGGGTGCAGTTGGAGGTAGAGAGCCAAGACGCCCGCGACATGTGGCGATGCGTACGAGTCAGCACAGTTGCCGGAGTCGTTGCCGAAGGGATCATAGCCATAGGCGGTGGGTCCAGTAACTAGGGCGCTTTGGATATGCATCGCTGGCGCGAAAAGACTCAGGCCCGCACCGTAGGCCGCGCTCGATGCTGAATCCGCGGCGAAGCCATTAGATGCCCCAACTCTCATGCTTCCAGCGACCATCAAGCCGGCGGCAAGGACGTCCTGTCGCCACACGTTTGTGTCGGTCGATGGAATACAACCTGCGCTCACCGCAACCGCGATCTGATTGTTCAGGGCATTCTTGATGGCATCATTGATCAGATTCCAAGCAACGTTGGCGGTGTCAAGACCGCGCGAGGTATTGGTCTTGTCGAAGGCGAAGCTAAGATTGATGACCGCCGGCGTTCCCAAAGACGGTCGGTAGTGCTGAATAATATAGTCGACCGCACGGTTTATCGCGGTGGCTTGCGTAGATTGGTTTTGGTAATTGTGCGTCGCATCAACGGTCTGCTGGCAGATAACGTCCAGGGAGTATATGCGCGCTCCTTTTGCCACGCCGGCTTGGGCTCCAGCGGCGAAGCTGGCGTTTCGGGTTCCGTGAGCGTCAGTTGTGTCGTACGAAAAGCCTGGCACCTCTGCGACCGGGACTCCGTTGTTTAGCGGTTGGCAGAAATCTCCAAGTCGAGTCACTTTGCCGCCCGGGAACTCGTCGTGTCCGTCATAGACCCACGTGTCGAGCACAAATATGTTCACGCCTGTGCCGTCAACGCGATACCTGTAAAGGTTATCGGTCCCGGTTCGTTGGTCGATTCGGTCTAACCCAACGTTTATAGGGTTAGTCTGTGGGCTAGCGCCGTAGGCGGAAGCCGTTGAGCCAGCCAGGACGAGTGAGAGAAGGCATGCCTTGAGTATTTTCATGGTGTCCTCGCAATGAAGATGTTGTCAGTGGGCGCAGGTCAAGAATAGGTACCGGAGTGAGCTTCGGCTCAGCGGCTCGGTCCGTCCGAAACAACGCTGCCTTTGTCGAAGCCGAACACGAGGACCTCGATTCCCAATTGTTTCGGAGTCTACCCTACATCGGTGGCGATGGCATGAGGGTGTCCGGGGTCGCCAGCCTACATCAGTGCCCTGGGCATAGCCGGCGGGCCTTGGCGCCGAAGCGAGGCGATTTCATACAGACTCAGGCGGTCCACTGACCGAACTATCCCTTTCTGATTCTCTTCAAGGCAGCCATCATTGTGCGGGCGAGTGACCTATTCTGGTCGGCTCCTGCCACCTGCCTGCGATTGATCCGGACCGAGTAGCCCCTGACGGTGCTGTTTTGAGATTCTTCTGGATTTGAGCCGAGGCTGCTCAAGTACTCGAAGAGTTCCTCTGGTCGCAGAACTTGAACCCGAAGCCGCGAATCGCTGTCGAGATCTCTCAAGGCTGAGCGAATCTTCTGGCCCGAGGCAGCATCGAGAGCGATCGACACGACGCGATCGAATCCGGCAGTGAGGCATTTCTGAATGTTGCCGACCTCGTACGCGGTCTTGGACGTCACCGAGATCTCGCACGCGACGGAGACTCTGTTGCTTTGCAACCCGACATCGACGCTGCCCAAGCCATCGAGAATCGATTGCTCTATAGTCGCTGTCCATCCGTTCGCCTCGGCCCAGCGCTTGATGAGCTGTTGCAAGTACTTGTGCTGGGAACCGCCACGTCCTGGAGTTGGTGTTCGCGGAGGCTCCGCGGGCTGCTGTGTTGCAGCGGCGACCGCTGGCTTCTCTGACCGTGCGTCCGGACGCGGCTTTGGGCGAGTCTCAGACGCTGGCTCCGGTGTGGGGATGGAGACGACCGCTGGTGAAGACGGCGGCGTCGAGCCGTATCGCTCCCGTGACAAAGCGACAACTTCATCCCGAATTGCTTGCGCCTGTACTCGGTCCATGGTCGGGAGGCGCTCGGTGTCGAGACTGAAGTCTGAGTCAGCTCGATCCACTCGACAGACCGCTTCGCCAACATGCAGGTTCTGCAGGTCCTCGGCTTTTAAAGTGGAGAAGCTCTCTGACAATGCTTTGGCGTCATCAGCACCCACGCGGAACGAAATGCGCGTGCCGGCGTTGGCGAGTACGGCTCCAGCCACATCTCGGTCCTGATTCCAGATCTGACGCAGCTCCTGGTGAGCGAGGACGAGACCGACTCGGTACTTCCGAGCACCGGTCAGGAGTGTCGCCATCGAAGGAGTTACGAAGTTCTGGAACTCGTCGAGGTACACGTAGAACGGACGCCGAGTCTCCTCAGCCACACTCTGTCGACTCAGCGCGGTCTGGTGGATCTTCGACACGATGAGCGATCCTAGAAGGGCTGCGTTCTCCTCTCCGACGAGTCCTTGTGAGAGCTTCACCAGGAGAATACGGCCGTCGTTCATAATGCTGGCGAAGTCCAGTCGATTGTCTTGCTGCGAGACCATGTGCCGGATTGGCTTGGGCCGCAGGAACGTGTCGAGTCGAGTCAGGAGCGATGCCTGTGGCTTCCCGTGGAGCAGGGGGAATTCCTTCTGCCAGAAGTAGACAACCTCGTGGTCCTGCACTGTTCCGAGGAACGACTTGCGGAAGTCAGGCTCGATCAGGAATCGGCGCAGGTCGGCCAGCGTTCCGCCGCGAGCGCTTTCGAGGAATGCCAAGACGGCGTTGCCAAGTACTGACGTCATCTGGTCGCCCCAACTTGTCGACAAGCGCTTGAACACCGCGACGAGGTCGGAGGAGAGCAGCGTTCGCTCCAGCTCCGAGTGAGCCGAGAGGATATTGAAGCCGACGGGCCTCTCGACGTCCGATGGATCGACGAGGATGACGTCACTGCGGCGGTTCGCAGGGACTCGCTCCAGCACCTGCTCGACGAGATCGCCATGTGGGTCGATGAGGCCGAGACCTCGTCCAGCTTTCATGTCCTGGACGATGCAGTGGAGAAGTAGTGTCGACTTGCCGGTTCCCGAGGCGCCGACGAGATGCATGTGCCGGAGGCGCTGTTCCTGCCCGATCCCAACTCCGGTGCTCTGGCCGGCATGGATGTTGTGGCCGAGCACAAGCTCTTGGCCATGGAGAGTCTTCGGCGCAGCCTTGGTTCGCCTCTCGTGTCGTTTCAGTCTCGGCGAGCGAACGGCAGCTGACGGTGGATGAACCAGTGAGACAAGTTCCTCGCTATTCAGCAAACATCCTGTTCGATGTGTCGTGCGTCGGAGAACGTCCTCGATGTGAACTTCGTCTGGGTAGTCGTCGTTCGACAGGGC
>JAKFYA010000134.1 GCA_021731095.1 Acidobacteriota bacterium
CGCCTTCGCCCAGCCAGTGCAGACTCGGGGCATCTCTCGGGTGTTCGAGCGGCATGACCAGGGGCCGCATGCCGACGGCCGACGGCTGCGCGCCGGCCAGGCGCACCACGACCAGCGATGTGAGCAGCGCGACCCCGCACACCCCCCGACACCATCGGCCTCTCATGCGCCCCCCTCCGTCTGTCGATCGAGCGTCAACGAGCACGACGCCCCGTCCACTGCGCGGCACGAGGTCAGCGTGACCGTGACAGGCACGCGCAGGACCGCGAAGAGCGTCTCCACCGCGGCCGCATAGAACCCGCAGAGCGGGTATGTCCCGCGATCCCGCACGTCACAGAACAGTGAGTGCCCGATGCTCAGGCGACCACCGCCCGCCTGCCACTGTCCGGTCACCTGCGCGTCGCGGAAGGTGTGGAGAATCAGGCGCCGCGCTTCTCGGATCGCCAGACGCCCCCGGAGCCAGACCGGCAATCGGACCATCAGGCCACGCGCAATCGGCGACAGGTCCGCGGCCCACCACGTGGCCGTGACGGTGCCGGCCTGACGCATGACCAGCTCGTACGCCTCGCCCTCCCGCCGCAGGAAGCTGAGCACCGCGCCGAGCGGCGCACGGCCGATATGGCCGTCGCGCAGCTCGGCTGGCCGGAACCACTCTTCATAGAATTCGAGGCGCTGCGGCAGCACGTCCGAGATGGCGCCGTGGAGGCTGCCCACGAGCAGGCGTCCGATTCCGGGTTCGATCATGCGACGGCCCGTCCAGTCGGGCCTTTTCTGATAACGTTACGAAGTATCGAATGGACCGCCGCGATCCTGGCCGGGGGCCGCGCCACCCGTCTGGGGGGCGTCGACAAGGCCACATTACCCGTCGGAGGCCGGTCCGTGCTGGCACGCCAGCTCGACGTGCTACGTGCGCTCACGTCGCACCTGCTGATCGTGAGCCGAGACGGCCAGTCCCATCAGGACACCGGTGTCACAGAGGTGCCGGATGCCGTGGCCGACGTCGGCCCACTCGGTGGCATCTATACGGCGCTGACAGAGGCCCGGACGTCCCGCGTGCTGGTGGTGGCCTGCGACATGCCCTTCCTGTCGCCGCCCCTGCTGGACGCCCTGGTGGCTGCCGTGGCCGGGGCCGACGTGGCGGTGCCAAGAAATGACCGGGGCCAGCATCCGCTGTGTGCGTGCTATCAGACGCATGTCGCCGGCCAGCTCCGGGCCTGTATCGAAACCGGCGTGCTCGCCGTGCGAGCCGCCATTGCCCCGCTGGCCGTGCGCGAGATCGGTCCGGACGCCCTGCTGTCCCTGGATGCGAACGGTCGAGCGCTGTGGAATGTGAACACGCCAGAGGATTACGCGCGAGCCTGCGCGGTGGCCGATGGGGCCCCGCGTCTCGCGTGAGCAGCGTACCGCACTCAGAACGGATGTCGCAACGCCCATGATGCTTCCAGTCCACCAGCACGTTCGAGTCCACCTCACGGCCCTGCTCCGCTCGCTCTACGGCCTCGAGGGCGACGCCATGCCGGCCATCGTGCTCGAGTACCCGCCCACCCGCGAGCTTGGCGATCTGGCCACCCCCCTCGCGTTCGAACTGGCCCGTCGGCTCCGCAAAGCGCCACGAGCCATTGCCGCCGAGGTGGCTGCGGCCTTCGGCAGTCTGGCCGGAGTCTCCCAGGTGGCGGCCTCTCCAAATGGGTATCTGAACCTCTTTCTGGAGCGACCGGCCTTTCTGCTCGACCGTCTGGCCGGGCTCGTCCCCGCTGCCGCCCCGCCGGCAGGCAAGGCCATTGTCGAACACACGGCCATCAACCCGAACAAGGCCGCGCACGTCGGGCACCTGCGCAATGCGGCGCTGGGCGATACGCTGGTGCGGGCGCTCCGTTTCCGTGGCGTGCCGGTCGAGGTGCAGAACTACATCGATGACACCGGCGTGCAGGTGGCCGATGTCGTGGTCGGCTTCCGGCTCATCGAGGGACGCACGCTGGCCGATGTGCAGGCCATCGCCGACTCGTCACGGTTCGACTATTACTGCTGGGACCTCTACTCCAAGGTCGGCGCCTGGTACGAGGGAGACAAGGCCCGACTGGCGCACCGGGCCCAGACCCTGCACGACATCGAGCATGGCGGCACCGAGAGTGCCGCGATGGCGGCCTTCATTGCGGACCGGATTGTCCGATGCCACCTGCAGACCATGGCCCGCCTCAATGTCGATTACGACCTCCTCACGTGGGAAGGCGACATTCTCAGGCTGAAGTTCTGGGCCCAGGCCTTCGAGGTCCTCAAGCAGACCGGCGCGGTCTTCCTGCGGAACGAGGGGCGACTGGCGGGCTGCTGGGTGATGCCCATCCAGGAGGAGCTTGACGGAGACCCCGAGGCCGAACCGATCGGCGAGGACGGGGACGACCCCGAGCAGCGCGAGAAGGTCATCGTGCGCTCGAACGGGACGGTCACCTACGTCGGCAAGGACATCGCCTATCAGTTCTGGAAGCTGGGTCTGCTGGGTCGCGACTTCCACTACCGCCGCTTCACCGACCGACCGCACGGCCCGCTCTGGGCGACGTGTGACAGTGACGGCGAGACCCCGCATCCCCCGTTCGGCGGCGCCTCCTACGTCTACAACGTCATCGACGTCCGGCAGTCCTACCTGCAGAAGCTGCTCAAGCAGGCCCTGCTCGCCGCCGGCCATCCGGAGGAGGCTGCCCGGTCGCACCATTTCTCCTACGAGATGGTGGCGCTGTCCCACGCCACGGCCCGCGAGCTGGGCTTTGCGCCGCCGCCGGACAGCGAGGATGCCAAGAAGCCGTTCGTCGAGGTCTCGGGCCGCAAGGGCCTCGGCGTGAAGGCCGACGACCTGCTCGACACCCTCATCAGCAAGGCCGCAGCGGAAGTGCGGGCCAGGAACGCCGAGGCGAGCGATGATGACGTCCTGCGCGTGGCCCGGATGATTGCCATCGCCGCGGTCCGTTACTTCCTGATCAAGTTCTCGCGCGGCAAGGTGATCGCGTTCGACCTGGACGAGGCCCTGAGCTTCGAAGGCGAGAGCGGCCCGTACGTGCAGTACGCCGTCGTGCGCGCCAACAACATCTTCCAGCGGCTCCAGCAGCGGGAGCAGCTTGATGAAGCCGGCCTCCTCGCCTCCCTTCGGGAGGTTCCCTCCGGCGAACTGCTCGGGGCGCACGGCAGCCATGAACTGTGGGCCCTGGTCCTTGAAGCGTCCCGCCTGGACGAAGTGGTCGAGATTGTGAACCGGTCCCTCGAGTTCTCCGTCCTGGCCAAGTACGCCTTCTCCCTGGCACAGGCCTTCAACGCCTTCTATCACCGGTCCTCCATCCTCAATGAAGAACGGGATGATGTCCGACGCTGGCGCGCGGCGGGGATCATCTACCTCCGCCAGCAGCTGACTCGTGCCCTCGACCTGATGGGGATCGAGGTGCCGGCCCGGATGTAATCCACCATGGCCACAGTCGCCCTGACCGCCTGCGAACAGCCCACCGAGTACGAAGGCGCCCTCCGCCACGCTGGTGTCGCGCCATGCGTGGTGCAGTCAGGCGCACCCGCGGACGTGCTGCGCGGGTGCCAGGGCCTGATGCTGAGCGGCGGCGGCGATATCGACCCCGCGCTCTACGGCGAAGCGCCACACCCGATGACGGTGCTCGCGACGCCGGGTCGCGATGCATTCGAGATGGCCCTCGTTCATGAGGCCACGCGCCGGAACCTGCCTGTCTTTGCGATATGCCGTGGCGCACAGGTCCTGAACGTTGCACGGGGCGGCTCGCTGTGGCAGGACATCGTCGAGATGGTGCCTCATTGCCTCCAGCATCACCCGCACCGGCTCTACCCGGATCCTCGGAGCCTCAAGCCAGACTTCCTGGCGCACTCGCTCCAGATTGCCACCGGCAGTCTGCTCGCCGAACTGCTCCTCACCCGAGGCGTTGAAGTGAACAGCCGGCATCATCAGTCGGTGAAGGTGGTCGGCTCGGGGCTGGTGATCAGCGCCTGGGCGGCAGACCGGGTGGTGGAGGCCATCGAGGATCCCACCATGCACTTCTGCCTGGGCGTACAGTGGCATCCCGAGAACTTCTGGAAGACGGGCGAATTCAGGCCGCTCTTTGACGGGTTCGCGCGGGCCGTCCACGCCACGCCACGGGCGGACTAGTCCGCCTGGCGCTCGAGGACGGCGACGAGCTCCACATGCGCCGTATTGGGGAACAGGTCGAATCCCTGGACCGAGGCAAGGCGATACCCCGCGGCCGAGCACAACGCGGCATCACGCGCAAACGTCGGCGGGTCGCACGACACATACACGATGCGTCGCGGACGGAGGGCAACCAGCCGGTCCAGCGCCTCACGGGACATTCCGGTGCGGGGCGGATCCACGACCACGCTGCCCACCTCGCCCGGCGCACGCCTGAGAAACTCCTCGACCGGCATGCGGTACGCCTGCACCGCTCCGCCACTGGCCACGGCATTGGCTGTGAGGTCGGCGCCGCTGATGGGATCGCCCTCCACCAGCGTGACTGGTGCTGCGCGGTCCGCGGCCAGCGTGAGACCGAACAGGCCAACCCCTGCGTACAGGTCGAACACGGGCCCGGTCGGCACCACAGCCTGCACGTATGACACCAGCGCCTGGAGGAGGTGGCGGTTGCCCTGAAAAAAGGCACGCGGGTCGCGGCGGAGCGTGACCACCGGCCCCGAGGCCTCTGCGCCGGCGCGCACACGGTCCGTCACACAACTGGCCCCTGCAACCGGAGCGTAGGTGCTGCCCTGGGTGGCGACCACCCCGGTCACACCAGGCACGTCCAGCAGACCCGCCGCAGCGCCGGGTTCGGCCATCGCGCCAAGCGCGAGATGGCAGACGCGTTCCGTGCCTTCGGCATTCTCCGCGATGTCGACCGCGGTCACCCCGCGCACCACCTCACGCTCAAGCGCCTCTCGCATCCAGGCCACGGCTGAGACGGTCTCGGGCAGGCACTGTCCGGTTCCGGCCGCATCGCAAATCTCGTGCGTCTCCTCGCGGTAGAAACCGATCTGTCGCCCCTGGACATGCAGCCGGGTGCGCAGGCGGTAGCCCGCTTCTGGCGATGGCACCACGGCTGGGACCGTGGGCCACGCCAGTCGCCCGATGCGATTCAGGGCATCCAGGATGACGGCTCCTTTGAGTGCCACCTGGTGCGCGTACGTCGCGTGCGCATACACATGCCCGCCGCAACGCCAGTCGTGGGACACCGGTCGGCGCTCGGGCGAGGGCTCCAGGACCTCGAGCGTCGTACCCCACGCCATCTGCTTGACGACCCTGTCGATGCGAGCGGTGACCCGCTCGCCGGGCAACGCGCCCCAGACCAGCACCACCCGTCCCTCGTGCCGCGCCAGCATCCGGCCACCGGCCACGGCCTTCTCGACGTGCAGCGTGACGACGGCGCCCCGAACCAGTCCATTCATGATGCCTACGCCAGTTCCAGGACAGGCAGCCCCGCCCGCTCACGCACGACGCGCTCGGTCGCCGCGGCTATGGCCGCAGCATAGGCCGCAGCAGCCATGCGCGCGCGATAGGGCATCAATTCCGCCTCCGCCTCGCGCGTCACCGCTGCCCGCGTGACGACGTCACACCCTGCCAGGGCCGCAGCGGCCAGGTCGTGATCCAGCACCACAAGACGGGCGAGCAGGGACTGCCGCGCCTCGCCCCGCAGGGTCCCGGCCGACGCCCGGGCGATGTCCAGTTCGCGCACCGCACCATCGATGACCGCGCCCAGCGCGGCCGGCGCCGCGCCCCGCGCCGCCGTGAGTCTGGCGATGGCCCGCTCCAGATGCGCGGGCAGCGGCTCCCGCCGTCGGCCCGCGCCGCCTTCCGCAGCCGTGCCTACGGAGCGGTCGGCCGTGGCTGCGGCCGCCAGCGGCACGCCGACGGCACGCCGCCACTCGTCGAACAGATCGAGCACGTCGCCTTCACAGAACTCGATGGGCACGGGCCGTCGCCGCGGTCCCTTGGCCTGAAACCGGTCCAGACACCGGTCGATGCCGGCCAGGGCAATGCGCAGTGGCACGCCACGCGACGCCCACTGGCAGACGCGCTCGAACGCCGGGCCAACAAGCCGGATCAGATGCCCGTTGTTGCGGCGGCACAGGTGCGCCTCGACGGCCCGGCAATATTCGCCAGCCGCCGCGGCCACCAGATCCGGTCCTGTCGGCTTCACAGCCATCGAACTTCCCCCGCGCGCACGACCATGGCACCCGCGCCGGTCTGGATCTGCAGCGCGCCCTGGGCATCAATGCCAGTGGCCACCCCCGTCTGCCCCCCTGCCGGACCGTCCCACTCGACCCGGCGCCCCAGCAACGGACTGGCCGCCTCGCGCCATGCCTCGAGCACGCCCCCGGGATTCCGGCCCAGCTCCGCATACCGGTGTGCCAGCGCGGCCAGGCACTCCGCCAGCACATCGCCACGATCAACGACGCGACCCAGTTCCTCTTCGAGGGAGGTGGCCCTGGAGGCCACATCCGGAGGCAGGGCGCCACGAGTGAGGTTGAGACCGAAGCCGAGCACGACATAGCCCGGACCCGCAGCCGGGAGACTGCCCTCGGCCAGAATGCCACCCACCTTCCGCAGACCAATCCAGATGTCGTTGGGCCACTTGAGGGCCGGACGCAGCCCGGTTGCGGCTGCCAGACCGTCGGCAATGGCCACGCCCGCGCCAAGAGTCAATAGTGCGGCGACCTCTGGCGACGGGCGCAACAGGACCGAGGCGTAGAGGCCACTGCCCGACGGCGAGTGCCACGTGCGCCCCAGTCGTCCCCGGCCCGCCAGCTGGCACTCGGCCACGACGACAGCCCCCTCAGACTCACCCGCAGCCGCACGTGCCAGCGCAAGATCGTTGGTCGAGCCCACGGTCTGGTGCCACTGCACCCGTCGGGCAAACAGCCCGAGCCGGGCGCCAGCCCGGGCAAGGGCGAGAGCCACCTCTGGCGGGCAGGCGCCAGGCTCGCCCGCGTCAGATCGATGCAATGTCGAAGGACAGGTCAACCGCTGGCGCCGAGTGCGTCAGCGCGCCAATCGAGACGTAGTCGGCGCCGGTCATCGCCAGTTCCGGCATCCGCGCCAGGCTCACGCCACCCGAGATCTCCGTCTTGGCACGCCCCCGGCACTTCTCCACGGCCGCCAGAATCGTGGGCGTGTCCATGTTGTCGAGCAGCAGGATGTCGGCGCCGGCGGCCAGCGCCTCGTCGACCTGCGCCAGGGTTTCCACTTCGACCTCGGTCGGCATCTCGCGGTTGGCCCGACGCATGCGCTCGACCGCCGCCCCGAGGCTGCCCGCCAGCTGAATGTGGTTGTCCTTGATCAGGATGCCGTCATCCAGACCGAAGCGGTGATTGGTACCGCCGCCCGCCCGCACGGCGTACTTTTCGAGGGCCCGGAGCAGCGGCGTCGTCTTGCGCGTGTCGAGCACGGTAATCCGCCCCGCTGCCAGGTCGACGAACTTCCGGGTCAGGGTGGCGGTGCCAGAGAGGCGCTGCATGAAGTTCAGCGCGGTCCGTTCCGCGGTGAGCAACGCCGCCGCCGACCCCCGTACGGCCACGATGACCTCGTCCACCTCGCACCGTTCGCCATCATTCCGGTTGACGGTCAGGGTCACGCCCGGGTCAAGCTGGCGGAAGGCCTCGCAGGCGACATCAAGGCCGGCGACCACGCAGGGTTCGCGGGCAATGATGGTGCCGCGCCCCTGCTCCTCGCGCCCGATGACCGTCTCGGTGGTCACGTCGCCCCAGCCCAGGTCCTCGGCCAGCGCGCGCCGCACCACCTCGCGGTACCGGGCCGGGTCGAGCGGCTCGAACGGCACGGACTTCATGCCTGCACCTCTTCGGCAAAGGTCAGGGAGACGTCGGTCACATCCGCGTAACGCAACTGCTCCACCCGCGCGGCAGAGCGGAAGTCCGCCTCTCCCGCGCCCATGGCCCTGAATCGCTCGGGCAACACCGCCTCGGTGATGGCCAGCTTGGTCGGCCGCTTCTCGAGCGCGCGAATGCGCCGCACTTCCCCCAGCGCCTCCTGCGTCGCACTCAGCACGATCAGCGCCGCGGCGTCATCCCCACCACAGGACGCCACCACCTCCGCCGCCGTCGGCCACTGGGCCCGGTGCACCGAGTCCTGGTGCCACCAGGACCACACCTCTTCCGTGACAAACGGCAGAAACGGCGCGAACAGTCGCAACATCGTCGACAGCGCCACCAGCAGCGCGCTGTTGGCCGACGCGGCGCCCTCCGGGGTGCCGTCCCCGTAGCGACGCGACTTCACCAGCTCGAGATAGTCATCACAGAAAGACCAGAAGAACCGCTCTGTGCGATCGAGCACCCGCGCGGAATCGTAGCTGTCGAAGTCGGCTGTCGCCTCCGTCACCAGCGCGGCCAGACTCGTCAGCATGCCGCGGTCGAGGGGCTCGGTGATGGCGCCCTGCGGCTCGGCCTGCAGCAACGCGAAGCGCGACGCATTCAGCAGCTTCATCGCCAGACGGCGACCCACCTTCATCTGCGCCACGTCGAACGCCGTATCGGCGCCCGAGCGCGCGCTGGCGGCCCAGTACCGCACGCCATCCGAGCCGTGTTCGTCGAGCATGGTCCGTGGCGTAATCACGTTGCCCTTCGACTTGGACATCTTCTTGCGGTCCGGGTCGAGGATCCAGCCAGAGATACCGGCGTGCGCCCACGGCAGCACGCCGTGCTCGGCATGCGACCGGAGCACCGTCGAAAACAGCCACGTGCGGATGATCTCGTGCGCCTGGGGCCGCAGGTCCATCGGGAAGACCCGCGCAAACAGGTCCGGATCCTCCAGCCACCGACCCGCAATCTGCGGCGTCAGCGACGACGTCGCCCACGTATCCATCACGTCCGGATCACCAACGAACCCCCCGGGCACGCCGCGCTGATCGGCGCGATAGCCCGTCGGTACATCCGTGGACGGGTCCATGGGCAGGTGCGCCTCATCCGGCACCAGCGGGTGCAGGTGATCCACCGTGCCATCGGCCAGCACCGGATACCAGACCGGAAACGGCACACCAAAGAACCGCTGCCGGCTGATGCACCAGTCGCCCGCGAGGCCATTCACCCAGTTTTCGTACCGCGTCCGCATGTACTCGGGGTGCCACTGGAGGCCGCGCCCGTGTGCCAGTAATGCCTCGCGGAACTGCACCGAGCGGATGAACCACTGCCGGCTGGTCACGATCTCCAGCGGCCGATCGCCCTTCTCGTAGAACTTGACGGCATGCGTGATGGGGCGCGGCTCACCAATGAGGGCACCCGACTCCCGGAGCAGGTCGACCATGACCGCCTTGGCCTTGGTCGCCGACAGCCCTTCCAGACGGGCATAGGCCTGGCTGGCCTGCGCGACATCCTCGGACGCCCACCCCTCGCTGCCCCATGCAATCGGGCGCAGCGTGCCGTTGGCCTGAATAATCGCGCGAACCGGCAGACCCAGTTCGCGCCACCACGTGACGTCGGTGATGTCGCCGAACGTGCAAATCATGGCGATGCCGGTGCCCTTGTCGGGCTCGGCGAGCGGGTGGGCCTTGACCGGCACACGCACGCCAAAGACCGGGGTGGTCACCTCGGTGCCGAAGAGCGGCTGGTAGCGCGGGTCGTCAGGATGCGCCACCAGCGCCACACAGGCCGGAATCAGCTCTGGCCTGGTCGTGTCAATCTCGACGCCGCCGTTCGCGTGGGCGAAGCGGATCCGGTGGTAGGCACCGGGCATTTCGCGATCTTCCAGTTCCGCCTGCGCCACGGCCGTGCGGAAGTCGACGTCCCACAGCGTGGGCGCCTCCAGCTGGTAGGCCAGCCCCTTGCCCAGCAGGCGGAGGAAGGCCGTCTGCGACACCCGCTGCGCCGAGCGCCCCACGGTGGCATAGGTCATCGACCAGTCCACCGAGAGACCCAGGTGCTTCCAGAGGTCTTCGAACGCCTGCTCGTCCTGGGCGGTCAGCGTGGCGCAGAGCTCGATGAAGTTCGGACGCGAGACGGAAATGGCCTGCTTCCCCGGCTTCTCCGGGGGCGTGAAGGACGCGTCGTACGGCAGCGAGGGATCGCACTTGACGCCATAGAAGTTCTGCACCCGACGCTCGGTCGGCAGACCGTTGTCGTCCCATCCCATCGGGTAGAACACGCTCTTGCCGCGCATGCGCTGGAAGCGCGCCATCACGTCGGTATGGGTATAGGAAAAGACGTGGCCCACATGCAACGACCCGCTCACCGTGGGCGGCGGCGTATCGATGGCGTACACCTCGCTCCTGGGTCGAGTGCGGTCGAACCGGTAGGTGGCATCGGCCTCCCAGCGGGCGCGCCACTTGTCTTCGAGGCCCTCGAGGGCCGGCTTGTCGGGCAGGGTGATCGGATGGGTCATTTCTACCGGTTCGCTATCTTGCTGGTCAGGCGGTCGATCTCCTCGCGGATGAGCCGCTCGGCGGAATCGGCCACGACATCGGCCACGCGTTGCGCCACGGCAGCCATTGCCGCGTCCGCCAGGGCCGCACGGACCGCGCTGTCGATGGCGGCGGGCGTCAACCGTTCGGCCACCCGCGCCGCCAACGTCTCCATGAAGGTCGCGTCGGCCAGCAGCGCCTCGGGCGACAGACCCGTCATGAGGGCCGGCGGCACCGGCGCCGGCTCGTCACGCTGAAGGACCTCAGGCACGGCCTCCGGGAGGAACGCGGGCAGCGCCTCGGTCATGACCTCGGACACGACCTCGGGCACGACGCCAGACGCGGCGTCCGGCTCAAAGGGCGGGAGCACGAACGCCACGGGTGCGACCGGGGTGTCGGAGCTCCAGTAGGTCACCGGCGACTCGGGCACAGGCGCAGATGGGGCCACGGGTTCGGACGGGCTCGCTCCCCCGGAGGGCAGCCTCCAGGTCAGGTCGGGTGCCGGCAGGACCGCCTCCGCAGGCGCTGCCTGCGCGGGTGACGCGTCGGACCCATCGGACCCGTCGGCCCCGTCGGCCCCGTCGGACTCATCCGATCCGTTCGGCATCACGACGTGCGGACCACTCGCCAGGCGGCGAAGGTCTTCCAGATCGAAGGCGAACGGATCGTCAGCCGGCGGTACCGTCCGTACCTCTCCGTCGATCACCGGGACATCCACCTCCACGGCGACATCACTGGCGTGGCCGTTGGTGGGCATCTCGCCAGGCTCAGGCCCCACTCCCAGCGGTGGCAGGTCGAACACATCGAAATCTGGCGCGTCCGGCACGTCGGTCCACGGTTG
>JAKFYA010000297.1 GCA_021731095.1 Acidobacteriota bacterium
TGATGGAGCGCAACCCGCACCTGCTCATCGAAGGGTGCGCGCTGGGGTGTTATGCCATCGGCGCCAAGGTGGCCTACATCTACATCCGCGGCGAGTTCTTTCACGTCCAGAAGCAGATGCAGGCGGCCATCGACGAGGCCTATGCCGCGGGCTTCCTGGGCAAGAACATCTTCGGCAGCGGCTTTGACTGCGACGTCTTCGTCCACCGCGGCGGCGGCGCCTACGAGGCGGGCGAAGAGACGGCGCTCATCGAATCACTCGAGGGCAAGCGGGCCCAGCCGCGCATCAAGCCGCCCTTCCCGGCGGTCAGCGGTCTCTACAACTGCCCGAGCGCGGTGAACAACGTCGAGACGCTCTGCAACGTCCCGCTCATCATCCAGCACGGGCCGGAGTGGTTCCTCGGCATCGGGCCGGAGAAGAACAACGGGCCGAAGCTCTACTGCGTCAGCGGGCACGTGAAGAATCCCGGCGTGTTTGAGGCGCCGATGGACGTGACCCTCAAGCAGCTCATCTTCGACTACGCCGGTGGCATGCGCGACGGTCACCAGCTCAAGGCGGTCATTCCGGGCGGGTCCTCCACGCCCGTGCTGCTGCCCGACCAGATCGACATTCCGGCCAGCTTCGACGCGGTGGCCAAGGCGGGCTCGATGCTCGGGTCCGCCGCCATCATGGTGCTCGATGAGACCACCTGCATGGTGTGGCTGGCGAAGAACCTGCTGGCGTTCTACCGCCACGAGTCGTGCGGCAAGTGCACGCCGTGCCGCGAAGGCGCCGACTGGCTGCTGCGTCTGCTGACCCGCATCGAGGCGGGCGAAGGACAGATGAAGGACATCGAGCTGTTGCTCGATGTGAGCAAGAACATCGGGGGCAAGACGCTGTGCCCCTTCGGCGATGCGGAGATCGCGCCGGTGGTGTCGACCATCAAGCACTTCCGCGCTGAGTACGAAGCGCACATCCGGGAGGGCTGCTGCACCATTCACGCTGACTGGCGCTCGGCTTCCCCAGTGACCGCGGGAGGGCACTGACGATGGATCTGGTCGTCGTCGCGCAGCTCGGCGTCATCGGCATTGCGTTCTTCATGCTGCTGAACTCGGCTGCCATCATGGTGTGGGTGGAGCGCAAGGTCTGCGCGCTCATCCAGCAGCGCAACGGGCCGAACCGGGTGGGCCCCGTCGGGCTGCTGCAGCCGCTGGCGGACATCATCAAGCTGATCATGAAGGAAGAGCTGCGGCCGAAGGCGGCGGACGCGATTCTGTTCACGCTGGCGCCCATTGTCTCGGCCACAGCGGCCTTCGCAGCGTTCTCCACCGTGCCCTTCGGCGCCGAGACGACGCTGTTCGGCCTGCTCGAGCGTCCTATCCGTCTCGGTGTGTCGGACCTCAACGTCGGCGTGCTGGTCGTCTTCGGCATCGCCTCGATGGGCGTCTACGGCATCGTGCTCGCCGGCTGGTCGTCCAACAGCAAGTACTCGCTGCTCGGCGCGCTCCGGTCCTCGGCGCAGATGATCAGCTACGAGCTGTCCTACGGCACCGCGCTGGCGGGGGTGATTGCCATTGCCGCCACGCTCTCGATGCGCGGCATCGTCGACTACCAGGCGGGGTACTGGTTCGGATTCATTCCGAAGTGGTTCATCTTCCTGCAGCCCGTCGGCTTCGTGATCTTCATGATTGCCGGCATCGCCGAAACCAACCGCGCCCCGTTCGACTTCCCCGAAGCGGAGCAGGAGCTGGTGGCCGGGTACTTCACCGAATACAGCTCGATGCGCTTTGCCATCTTCTACATGGCCGAGTACATCAACATGGCCACCGTCTCGGCCGTGGCTACCACGCTGTTCCTCGGCGGCTGGCACGGTCCGTTCATTCCGCCGGAATACGGCTGGATCTGGTTCCTGCTGAAGGTCAGCTTCCTCCTGTTCTCCTACGTCTGGATCCGGTGGACCCTGCCGCGCTACCGCTACGACCAGCTCATGCAGTTCGGCTGGAAGTGGCTGCTCCCGGCGTCGGTGATCAACCTGCTCGTCACAGCGGCCGGAGTGCTGTATTTCCATGGGTGAGACGCTTCTCTTCTACGTCTTCTCGGGTCTGGCCATCCTCACCTCGGCCATGGTGATTGGCCAGCGCAACCCGATGTATTCCGTGCTGCTGCTGGTGGCATCGTTCGCGATGATCTCCGGCCTCTACGTGCAGCTTGATGCCCCGTTCATCGCCGTCACGCAGATCGTCGTCTACGCCGGCGCGCTGATGGTGCTGTTCCTCTTCGTCGTCATGCTCCTCAACGACCCGCGTGAAGACGCGGCCGACTGGGAGAAGACGCATCCGCTGCGCGGTTCCGGGCTGGCCCGGTTCGGCGCCCTGCTCGCGCTGGTGCTGGTGGTGCAGGTGGCCTACGCGCTGCTGCGGACCCCGACGGTGAGTGGCGACGTGAACGGCACGGTCGGGGCCGACGTCGTCAGCTCCGTGCGGACCATCGGTCAGGTGATGTTCACCGACTACATGTTCGCGTTCGAAGCCACGTCGCTGCTGATTCTCGTCGCGCTGGTGGGCGGCGTCTATCTGGCACAACGGGAGGAACGGGAGTGATTCCGCTGAGCCATTACCTCATCGTGTCGGCGGTGCTCTTTGCCACCGGCGCGGCCGGCGTCTTCATGCGCCGGAACCTCATCACGATCCTCCTGTCGATCGAGATCATGCTCAACGCGGTGAATCTCACCTTTGTGGCGTTCGGTCGTCACCTGGGCACCGTGGATGGGCAGATCATCGTCACCTTCGTCATGACCGTGGCGGCCGCCGAGGCCGCCGTTGGTCTGGCGCTCGTCGTTGCGCTCTTCCGGCATCGCGAGTCGCTGAATCCGGACGGCTTCTCGTCGCTGAAATGGTGACCCGGTGCTAGCCCTTATTCCTCTCTTTCCGCTGGTCGGCTTCCTCGTCAACTCGACGATGGGCCGGCGCCTGCCGAAGGCCGTCTCCGGTGGTCTGGCCTCGCTGGCCATGCTGGCCTCGTTCCTGGTGTCCGCCTCGCTGGTGTGGCAGCTCACCGGCATGGCACCAGATGCGCGGGAGATCGCCCAGACGCTCTACACCTGGGTCGCCTCCGGTGACCTCCAGTTCGATATCACGCTGAGGCTCGACCCGCTCTCGGCGCTGATGATTCTGGTGGTCTCGGGCATCGGCTTCCTGATTCACGTCTACTCGACGGCGTACATGCACGACGAGCCGGACAGCGAGTTCGCCCGGTACTTCTCGTACCTGAACCTGTTCGCCTCCTTCATGCTGGTGCTGGTCCTCGGCGCCAGCTTCGTCGTGATGTTCGTGGGCTGGGAAGGCGTGGGCCTCTGTTCCTACCTGCTCATCGGCTTCTGGTACAAGAAGAAGTCGGCGACCGACGCAGGCAAGAAGGCCTTCATCGTCAACCGTGTTGGTGACTATGCGTTCATCCTCGGCATGCTGCTGCTGGTGACGCACTTCGGCACGCTCGACTTCCAGAAGCTGGCGGCCGCCATCGGTCAGCTCCCGGTCGAGGCCACGTTCGGCACCCTCTCGCTCGCGGCGCTGCTGCTCTTCATCGGCGCCACCGGCAAGTCGGCTCAAATTCCACTGTATGTCTGGCTGCCGGACGCCATGGAAGGCCCAACCCCGGTTTCGGCCCTCATCCACGCGGCCACGATGGTGACGGCCGGCGTCTACATGATTGGCCGCAACGCGGTGCTCTTCAGCCACGCACCCGACGCCATGACCATCGTGGCCATCATCGGGGCGGCCACGGCGCTGTTCGCCGGCACCATCGGCCTGGTGCAGAACGACATCAAGCGCGTGCTGGCCTACTCGACGGTGTCGCAGCTCGGCTACATGTTCCTGGCCATGGGCGTTGGCGCGTTCGGCGCGGGCGTGTTCCACCTCTACACCCACGCCTTCTTCAAGGCCCTGCTCTTCCTCGGCTCAGGCGCGGTCATTCACGCGCTGGCCGGAGAGCAGGACATCCGCCACATGGGCGGCCTGAAGAAGGAGCTGCCGATCACCTACTGGACCTTCCTGATTGGCGCCCTGGCCATTGCCGGCGTGCCCGGTCTGGCCGGCTTCTTCTCGAAGGACGAGATTCTCTTCGAGACCTTCTCCAACGGGCACACGCTGCTCTGGGTGGTGGGCGCCATCACGTCGCTGCTGACGGCGACCTACATGTTCCGGCTGGTGTTCCTGACGTTCCACGGCACGCGTGCCGCGGTGGCGCACGACGCCGGTCACGGCCACGCCGCGCATGATGCCCACGGCCATGGTGGTGGCCACGGTCACCACCTGCACGACGCACCAGCGCCGATGGCCTTTGCGCTGATCGTGCTCGCCCTGGGCTCGGTGCTGGCCGGCTATCTCGGCGTCCCGCACGCCCTGGGTGGCAGCAACGCGCTGGCGACCTGGCTGGCGCCATCGTTCGCGGTCAGCCACGCCGAGCAGGTTGCGCTGGAGGCCCGCAAGGCTACGGCCGAGGCTGCGATGGGCGAGTTTGCGTCACTGGCCGAGCACGACGGGTCCGCTGCGCACGGTGACGACCACGCCGCGGGCGCGGGACATGGCCAGGCGGCCGGCCACGGCGAAGGCGCGGCCGAGGGCGGCCATGGCGAGGGCGGCAAAGAGAGCCTCGAGCTCGGGTTGATGGGCCTGTCGAGCACCATTGCCGTCGTCGGCATTGCGCTGGCCTCGTTCTTCTTCCTGCGGCGCAAGGATCTGGCCGACAACGCGGAGAAGAGCTTCTCGGGGCTGCACCGGTTGCTGCTGAACAAGTACTACGTGGACGAGTGCTACGACGCCGTCGTGGTTCGCCCCATCAAGGCGCTCTCCGAACAGGGCCTGTGGCGCGGTGTGGACGTCGGCCTGGTGGATGGCGGCGTCAACGGCACCGCCACAGTGGTCTCGGGCCTGGCCGGGGCGCTGCGCCGACTGCAGACCGGGTCACTCCGGGCGTACGCCGGGTCGGTGTTCGTCGGCGTGATTCTGGTGCTCGGCTACTACTTCTGGAGATAGCGTGGGCATCCTTACCCTGACCGTCCTCGTGCCGATCATCGGCGCCCTCCTGCTCCTGCTCCTCCCCAATGAGGGGGGACGGCGCGACGGCCTGATCCGCTGGCTGGCGCTCGGCGTCTCGCTGGCCACCTTCGGCGTCACGCTCCTGATGTGGAGCCGCTTCGACCCCTCGCTGGCCGGCTTCCAGATGGTCGAGCAGCACCCGTGGATTCCGGTGTTCGGCATCAACTACGCCGTCGGCATCGACGGCATCAGCATGCTGCTGCTGGTGCTGACCGGCTTCCTGACCCCGATCGCGCTGCTCTCCTCCTGGGAGTCGACCAAGAAGAACGTCAAGGCGTTCTCCATGTTCGTCCTCCTGCTGGAAGCGGCCATGGTCGGCGTCTTCATCTCGCTGGATCTGTTCCTGTTCTACGTGTTCTGGGACGCCATGCTGATTCCGATGTATTTCCTCATCGGCATCTGGGGCTACGAGCAGCGGATTTACGCGGCCGTCAAGTTCATGCTCTACACGATGGCCGGCAGCGTGCTGATGCTGGTGGCCATTCTGGGCCTGGGCTACCTGCACAGCGTGGCGACCGGCAGCTACACGTTCGACATCCGTCAGCTCTACGGGATGGCGATTGCCTCGCACACGCAGTACTGGTTCTTCCTCGCGTTTGCCCTGGCCTTCGCCATCAAGGTTCCGCTCTTCCCGTTCCACACGTGGCTGCCTGACGCCCACGTGCAGGCGCCGACGGCCGGGTCCATCATCCTGGCCGGCGTGCTGCTCAAGATGGGCACCTATGGGCTGATGCGCTTTGCGTTCCCGCTGTTCCCGGAGGCGGCGGCCTACTTCGCGCCCTATATCGGCCTGCTCGCGGTGATCGGCATCGTCTATGGCGCGCTCATCGCCATGGTCCAGCCGGACATGAAGAAGCTCGTGGCCTACTCATCGGTCAGCCACCTTGGCGTGGTCGTGCTTGGCATCTGTGCGATGAACCAGCAGGGACTCCAGGGCGCGGTCTACCAGATGCTGGCTCACGGCGTCAGCACCGGCGGCCTCTTCCTCATCGTCGGCATGCTGTCCGACCGCCGCCACACCAAGCTCATTGCCGAGTACGGCGGGCTGCGGACCGTGATGCCGAAACTGACGGCCGGGTTCCTGCTGGTCACGCTGGCCTCCATCGGCCTGCCCGGCATGAACGGCTTCGTCGGGGAGTTCCTCATCCTGGTCGGCGCCTTCAAGTGGGATCCCCGCTTCGTGATTGCCGCCGCGACCGGCGTGATTCTTTCGGCGGTCTATATGCTGTGGATGATTCAGCGGGTCTTCTACGGCCCGGTGACGAATCCGAAGAACGCCTCGCTCCCGGACCTGAGTCCGCGCGAGTGGGTGGCGCTCGTGCCGATCGTGGCGATGGCGGTATTCATGGGTCTGTTCCCGAGTGTCTTCCTGTCGCCCACCGAAGCGGCCGTGCGGTCGTTGGTTGAGCGGCTTCAGAGCGTCCAGAGCGTAACGGTCGAACAGACGGCCCCGGGGCACCTTCGATGACCGCTTCCTCCTTCGACGCAATCATTCCGATGGCCTGCGCCAGCATTGGCGCGCTGGTCATCATGCTGGCCGAGGCGTTTCGCGGCAAGGGTGAGCGGATGCCCTTCGGCATCCTCGGCCTGATTGCCCTCGCCGCGTCCGGCTTCTCGATCAGCGCCCTGTGGGGACACAACGCCATCGGGTTCGGCGTGCTGGCGGCCGACAACTTCGGCCTCTTCGTGTCGGCCCTCGCCGTCGTCGCCGGAGCGTTCACCATCGCGTTCGGTACGCAGGTGGTGGACCGCGACGACCTGCCAGCCGCCGAGTTCTACTCGCTCGTCCTGTTTGGCGTGGCCGGCATGATGATGATGGCGATGGCCACCGACCTGCTGGTGCTGTTCATCGGCCTTGAGGTCATGTCGCTGGCGGTCTACGTCCTTACCGGCCTTCGGCGGAACGTGATGGCCAGCGTGGAAGGCGCGTTCAAGTACTTCCTGCTCGGCGGGTTTGCCAGCGCGTTCTTCCTGTATGGCGTGGCCTTTACCTTTGGCGTGACGGGCAGCACCCACCTCGACAAGGTGGGGCAGTTCCTGGCGGCGCAGTCGATGGCCGACAATCCGATGGTGCTGCTGGCACTGGGCCTGCTGGCCGTCGGGTTTGCCTTCAAGATTTCGGCGGTGCCGTTCCACATGTGGACGCCCGATGCCTACGAAGGTGCGCCGGCGGTGGTGACGGGCTTCATGTCGACCGGCGTCAAGGCTGCGGCCTTTGCCGGCTTCATGCGCGTCTTCCTGGCGGCCTTCGAGCCGTTCAGTGCGGACTGGGCGCCGCTGCTGCAGTGGCTGGCCGTGGCCACGATGATTGTCGGCACGGTGGTGGGTGTGGCGCAGAGCAACCTGAAGCGCATGCTGGCCTATTCCAGCATCGCGCACGCGGGCTATCTGCTGGTCGGCATGGTGGCCGCGAACCAGATTGGCAAGGCGGCCATCCTGTTCTACCTGGCCACGTATGTGGTGACGAATCTTGCGGCGTTTGGCGCCATCGCCCTGCTTGGCACCCGCGAGCGGGCCAATGACGAACTGGGCGACTACGCCGGACTCTGGTACAGCCACCCGGCCGTGGCCGGCCTGCTGACAGTGGCGCTGCTGTCACTGGGTGGCCTGCCCCCGACGGCCGGTTTCATCGGCAAGTGGTATGTGTTCAGCGCGGCCGTGAGTGCGGGCTATTACGGCCTGGCCATCATCGGCATGCTGACCAGCGTCATCTCGGTCTTCTTCTACATGCGCGTCGTGGTGATGATGTACATGACCGAGCGGTCCTCGGCCGTGCCGCCGCCGGTGGCCGCTCCTGGTCTGGTGGCGCTGGTCGTGGCCGTGGCCATGATCGTCTACCTCGGTGTGCTCCCGACGGGGCTGCTCGACCTGGCTGCCAGCTCCATCGGCACCATCTTCTAGCGTCCTTCCCGCCGGCGTTTCGCAGCTGCGGAACGCCGGACCCTGGTTGCCACCCGGTGACCGGCCCTCCCTCAGTGTTCCACTCACTCGTCTGCGATGCCTGACCGCAGCCGTGCCCTGACCGCGTTACCGGTTGGGACGGCGTCGACGCAGCTGGAGGCTGCTCACGGCCGAGAGCAGCGTGACCAGGACGGCTGCGGTGACGGGCCAGCCCAGCGTAGTTCGCCAGTGCGCCACCGTATCAGGTGCAAAGGCGCCATCCGGCTGCAGTCCGGACAGGTCGGCCAGACTGATGAAGACGACGAGACCGAGGCCGGCCATCAGCAGGGCGCGGCCGACCCTGCCTGAACCCGCCAGCAGGCCAGCGCCCACCACGGCTGTGCCGAGCAGGCTGATGATGATGCCCGCGTAATCCGGGCCCGCGGACCCCACGTCATCCACCCAATGCGACTGGAAGCCGACGATCGTCATGGCCAGCAGGGCCCCTCGCAGCGTCATTGCCGGGAATCCTACCATCGGGTCGGCCAGCCGGGCCGGCTCGCATGGCACAATACCGGGCGTGCCTGATCTGGCCGGTGCCGACGTCGATCGGGAGTTGCAGCAACTGGAGGCAGACCTGAAACGCCTCGAGGCCGAGTACACCATGTACTTTTCCGGCCGCCTGCCCACGCCGCCCTGGGAGCAGCGCGCCCGTGTGGCCGGGCTGATCACGCGTCTGGACCGCCAGCACCTGGCCAACTACGGCGACCGGTTCCGGTTCACCACGCTCCAGTCGCGGTTTGCGACCTTCGTGGACCTGTGGGACCGCGGCCTGCGAGCCAGAGAAGAAGGGCGTCCGGGGCCGTTCGCCACAGTCAGGCCCGTCACGGCGGAGACGCCGGCGCCTGCGCACGACCGCATCCTGCACGTGGCCAGTTTCACTGATCCCCTGCGCGAGCTGGACAAGGTGCGCGACCTCTACCACGCCCTTGGCGACGCGCGCGCGGAGGCGGGCGAGGAGCCGGTGCCGTTTCACCGGTTCGTCCAGCTGGTACGGGAGCAGGTCGTGGGGATGCAGCGGGCAGGCAGTGCGGAAGTGGCCTTCAGACTGGCGGTGAAGGAGGGAAAGCTCTCCTTCACGGCCAGGGGACTTGCGGGAGCGGGACCACGATGACGTGGGCGCGCTGGGAGGTCGAA
The DNA here is from genome assembly GCA_021731095.1 of Acidobacteriota bacterium. Lineage (GTDB taxonomy): Bacteria > Acidobacteriota > Vicinamibacteria > Vicinamibacterales > UBA2999 > JAKFYA01. The sequence continues at coordinate 9,153 of JAKFYA010000297.1, forward strand.
GCCCGAAGGGAACGACCACACCCGACGCCGGTGCGCGGCGTCGGGCAGGGAGTGGAACTAGAGCCGGGTGACGTTGCCCGCCTGCGGTCCCTTGGGGCCGTCGACGATCTCGAATTCAACGCCCTGACCCTCTTCGAGGGACCGGAAGCCGTTGCCGCTAATGGCGGAGTAGTGCACGAACACGTCGCTGCCGCCTTCGCGCTCGATGAACCCGTAGCCCTTCGCGTTGTTGAACCACTTGACCTTGCCTGTAATACGCATCGTTCTGTCTTCCTAGGTAGTGCCGGTACGGCCGCCACACACTGGCGGTCTGCCGTCTGGTCGGGTGCTCCACGGTGTCCTGAGACGCCTGAGGCACAAAAAAAAGACCGCGAGTGCTTGCGCGGTCTCGACTGCTACGATCGGAGAAAGCCCCGGTCGCAGGTGTATGGTAGGCGTGACCCCACCGAGTGTCAAGCCGTGTAAAGGATTTTGTGTAGGAATTTCCCCAACTTTACCGAAGAGTCCTGAAAAATCCCCATGAAGCGTGCCCTGATTAGTGTGTCCGACAAGACCGGCCTGGTCGAATTCGCCCGTGGCCTCGCAGACCGAGGCTTTGAAATGGTTTCCACGGGCGGCACCCATCGCGTGCTGCAGCAGGCAGGCCTGCCGGTGCTGAATATCTCCGAGGTCACCGGGTTTCCAGAGATGATGGACGGCCGTGTGAAAACCCTGCACCCGCTGGTGCACGGCGGCATCCTCGCCCGTCGCGCCGAACCGGGCGACCTGGCGTCGGCGGCCGAGCATGGCATCGGCCTCATCGATCTGGTCGTGGTCAACCTGTACCCCTTCGTGAAGGCGGCGTCGAACCCGGCCACCCGCTTCGATGCGCTCATCGAAGAGATCGATATCGGCGGACCGAGCATGGTCCGCGGTGCGGCCAAGAATTTCAACGATGTCCTTGTCGTGGTGTCGCCTTCGGACTACGACGGCGTGCTGGCCCAGCTGGATCAGCCGGGAGGGCCGACGCGCCTGTTCCGCTTTGACCTGGCGCGGAAGGCCTTTGCCCACACCGGTGCCTATGACTCGGCCATTGCGTCCACGCTGGCGCAGGTCGTCGAAGGACCAGAGGGGCTGGAGCGCCCGTCGGTGCCGGCCGTGGCCCCGTCACTGCTGTTCCTGCCGCTGCGCAAGCTGCGCGATCTCCGATACGGCGAGAACCCCCATCAGACGGCAGCCTGGTACGCCGAAGAGCCGGCCACCGGCCTCGGAGCGGCCAGCGTGCTGCAGGGGAAAGAGCTGTCCTATACCAACCTGCTCGATCTGGATGCCGCCGCGCGAATCGTCATCGAGTTCGACGAGCCGGCGGCGTCGGTCATCAAGCACACCAATCCGTGCGGCGCGGCCACCGGCTCTACTGCGGCGGATGCCTATGTCCGGGCGCGTGACGCGGATGCCCGCGCGGCGTTTGGCGGCATCGTCGGTCTGAACCGGACCATTGATGTGGCGGCGGCAGAGGCCATCGTCTCAACCTTCATCGAGGCTGTGATTGCACCGGCGGTCGAACCGGACGCGCTGGCCGTGCTGGCGAAGAAGGCGAATCTGCGAGTCGTCACGGCCGACTTCTCGGCGCTGGCGCAGAATGCCGGACGCGAGGTGCGCTCCATCCTCGGCGCCGTGCTGCTGCAGGCGCGCGACCGCGTCACCGAGGCTGCCGCACTCTGGCCGGCCGAGGGCTTGACCGTGGTGACGAAACGGCAGCCGACCGCCGAGGAGTGGCAGGCCCTTCGCTTCGCGTGGCGCATCACGGCCCACGTGAAGTCGAACACCGTGCTCTTCACGGCTGCGGATCGGACCTTGTCCATCGGCGCCGGCCAGATGAGCCGCGTGGATGCGGTGGATGTCGCCGTCATGAAGGCGAAGGCGGTGGCCGCGAACCTGCTGACCGGCTCGGTGGCGGCCTCGGACGCGTTCTTCCCGTTCCGTGATGGCCTCGATGCCGTAGCCGCAGCCGGCGCGACGGCGGTGGTACAGCCCGGTGGGTCGGTGCGTGACGCAGAGGTCATCGCGGCCGCAGACGAGCAC
>JAKFYA010000326.1 GCA_021731095.1 Acidobacteriota bacterium
CAGGTGCTGGAAGACGCAGTGCCGGTCGACGCAGTGCCAGTCGACTCAGTGCCGGAGGCGGCCGACGGCCATCAGGAAGTCGCCGTGGCCGGTCAGGCGGTCGATGGTGCGGAGGGTGCCCTTGTAGAGCTTCCAGTGCGGGCTTTCGTGGGGCACGTACGAGAAGGTGCGCGTGCGCACCTGTTCACACCCCGCTTCGCGCAGCAGGCGGTCGAGATGCGAGGCGCTGAAGACGTACGTGTGGTCGCGTGACGTGTGGAACAGGGGCGTACGACCGCGCAGTCGCGACAGGGTCCGTTCGAGCGCCCACTGCGCGGTCCAGGCATCTTCGGTGACGATGGCCACCAGGCCGCCCGGCCTGGTCAGCGCGGCCAGTCCCTGCACGAATCCCCTCGGGTCTTCGACGTGCTCGATCACGTGCTGGCAGAGGGTCAGGTCGTAGGGCGGCGAGAGCGGCGCCCCTGGCACACCGCCCTGCACCACCTGCAGACCGCGGCTGGTTGCGTAGCGCACCGCGTCTGCGCTCGGGTCACACCCGGAGGCCTGATAGCCGAGCTGCTGCAACAGGGGCAGCATGGCGGCATAGCCGCATCCCACCTCCAGCGCGCGCGCGCCGGCCGCGGGCGCCCAGTCGCGCCACAGCTCGCGCAGGTGTGGCAACTCGTACCGCCGGTACGACTCGGTGTTCTCCTGGAAGATCTCTTCCGCGTTGGGCCAGTGGTCGCGGTAGTAGGCCTCGCGGTAGTAGTGCGCCATGTCTTCCGCGCTCGCCCTTGGCTGCGCGATGAGCAGCCGGCACCCGCGGCACAGCGCCTGCGCGTGGTGCAGGCTGTCGCGCGACCGCTCGCTCTCGGTAAAGGGCACCAGGTCCGAACCGCCGCACACGGCGCACGCCGTGACCGTCATCATGGAAGAGGCCTCATGGATACCCCGACACCGGGCCGGGGCCTCGAGCTAGCGCGTGCCTCCGCGCAACAGTGCGTCGGCGCTGATCGGACCGCCACCGCGTGCCGAGAGATACAGGAACACGAACGAGTAGAGCGCCGCCAGTTCGCCGCCATTCCCGATCGGCAGCGCGCCTTTGGGGAGGTGCGCCATGAAGAAGGCGGCGGCCATCTGGCCACTGGCCAGGAACGCCACGGGGCGCGTGAAGAGTCCCAGCATGATCAGCGTGCCGCCCACGCCTTCAATGACGCCAGCGAGGCCGAAGAGCGACGCGAGGGGCACCACCTGGCCACCGAACGCGCCGGTCAGCTTCTGCAGACCGTGGAACAGGAACAGGAATCCGGCGACAATCCGCAGCAGCGACAGCAGGTAGGGCGTGTAACGTTCAGGAACCACAGGTCATCCTTTCATGCGTGAGGGTGTCCATCAGGACGCCGCCCCGCCGGAGCCGGCGCGGCGTGCGAGGCCAGCCAGCGGCCCAGCGCCGCAATGCCCAGACTGCCCCCTGCCAGCAACAGTATCGCGATCCGCAGTCCGGTCCGCTCGGCCAGGGCGCCGATGAGCGCCGGAGCCGTCATGGACCCCACCTGAGCCAGGGCCAGCATGGTACCGAACACGGTGCCCGGTGCCTCGGCCACGCGGTCACCCGCCAGCGCGAGCGTGGTGGGCGTGAGAACCGCAATGGCCACACCGATGAGGGCCGGCATCAGCACGACCAGCCACGGCATGGTTGCCACCGAGAACAGCGCGACAGCCCCGGCCGCCGCAAGCGCGCAGACGATGATGGCCTGCTCTTTCCGCCGATCCACGCGCGGCCCAATCACGACCCGGCCAAGGATGAGGCCGGCCCAGTGTCCGGCCAGTCCGGCGGGCGCCCAGGACGTGGGCACCCCGGCACCGGCCAGATAGGCCGGCGTCCACCCCGCGATGGAGGCTTCGTTCGCGCCGCACAGCATGACCAGCAGGCCCAGCACGCCGAACATCGGCGTCCGCAATCCGGCCGGCACCAGCGGGCCGCGCGGCGCAGCCGGCCCGGTCTGGCGAGGTTCGTGTGCCAGCGCCGCGGCAACCGCCACGCCCGCCGACAGCACCCCGCCACCCATGAGCGACACCTGCCAGGGCACGACCGCCGACAGGGCTGCGGCACCGGCCATCGCCAGCCCCCCAAGGCCTACGGCCAGTGCGAGCTGGTTCATCCGGTGGCCGCGGCTCTCGGGAAACAGTTCCGACACCAGGGCATTGGCGGCCGTGTTGACCACGGAGGCGACCAGGCCCAGCGCAATCAACACCGCGGTGGCCGCCGTCACACTCGACACCAGCATCACGGCAGGGAGCACGATGGCCACCAGGCCCGCCGCCACAGACAGCGACCGTCGACGTCCCGCCCGGTCGACAAGGGGACCCGAGAGCACGCTGCCCACGAGGAGGCCCAGAAACAGGCTGGAGATGAGCGTGCCGCGACTGACCAGCGTCAACTGCAGGCGCTCGGCCACCTCGGGAACCCCGAAGACCGCGCCAGGCACGCCAAGCACGGTGCCGAACACGAACATCGCCGTCCAGGCGGCCGGAAACGGGGTCATGCCCGGCAGGGTACCTCAGCAGGGGCTGCACCCGGGCCATGACGTGGGGCATCATGGGGCACATGGAGACGAATCTCAGTTACCCGATTGGCCGATTCGGCCGGAAGACGGCGCTCACCCCCGAGTCGCGCCTGGCGGCCATTGCCGACATCCAGAGTCTGCCGGCGCGTCTGCGCGAGGCGGTCGCGGGCCTCAGCGAGGCCCAGCTCGACACGCCGTACCGCCCCGGGGGCTGGACCGTGCGGCAGACAGTGCACCACGTCGCCGACAGCCACATGAACGGGTTCATCCGCGCGAAGCTGGGCCTGACCGAAGACCGGCCCACCATCAAGCCCTACGACCAGGATGCCTGGGTCGCCCAACCGGACGCGGCGCTTCCGGTCGAGGTATCGCTGGCCCTGCTGGACGCGTTGCACACCCGCTGGAGCGCGCTCTATGCCGGACTCCCGCCCGACGCGTTTGCCCGCGAGTTCGTGCACCCCGAGCAGGGCGGTATGACCCTGGACCTCCACCTGCACCTGTATGCCTGGCATGGGCGGCATCACTGCGCCCACATTACGGGGTTGCGGGAACGCGAAGGCTGGTAGAATCGCCGGGATGACGCCCAAGCAGTCAGACCTGGTCGCCCGCCTTGAAGTTGGCGACGCCCTCGGCATGGTGGAAACGCGCGGCCTGGTCGGTATGGTCGAGGCGGCCGACGCCATGCTGAAGACGGCCAATGTCGTGCTGGTCGGCTGGGAGAAAGTGGATGCCGGCCTGGTTACGGCCATCGTCCGCGGGGATGTCGGCTCGGTGAAGGCCGCCACGGATGCCGGTGCCGCCGCCGCCCGCCGCGTGGGCGAACTGGTCGGCGTGCACGTCATTCCGCGTCCGGCTGACGACCTCGAGAAAGTCTTTCCGATCCGCTAGTGCGCCGCCGGCGCGGCCGTGCTGTCAGCGGCTGCAGCATCAAGGCATCGCCGCCCACCAGCAGCGCCTGCTCCGGCTCGTCCATGTTGTAGACGCGGCCGTCGGCCATGGTCAGGTAGAGCTGGTCACCGGCCAGCTGCAACGTGGCCGGTCCTCCCTCTCCCACCACCTCATACAGCCGCACGCCAAACACATCCCGCAGCGCTATCAGCAATCGGCGGATGCGCGGAATGGAGAAGCCCCGGTGCCGCAACGCGGACAGCGTCTGCAGCTCCAGCACGTCGAGCGTGGTGTAGCGCCGCTCGGTGTAACCACCAGCCGGCGTCTTCTTCGTCGCCACCGCCGCGTCGAACAGGTGCCCGGCGTCCCACCACTGCAACTGGCGGGCAGTGAGGCCGGTCATCGCCGCCACTTCGCGCGAGCTGTAGAACTTCTTGAGCTGCATCAGGCCTCCCCGCTCAGACGGTCGGCCTCCCGCGCACCCTCAGAGTCCTTCGAGGTCACGCCGCCCTCGTCGTGGGTGACGTAGGCCAGCGTCACCCGGTTGTAGCGCACGTCGATGTCGGGGTGATGGTTGGCCGCTTCGGCCACGGGAACCAGCCGCTGCAGGAAGGCGATGGCCTCCGGGAAGCCTGGGAAGACAAACGTCCGGCGGAGCGCCCCATCCTCGAGGGCCCACGCCGTCAGCCGGTCCAGTTCACGGTCAATCTCCGCGCGGCTCAGCAGGGGCATGGCGCTCTCCGGGTTCTCCTACAGTCCGAACCGTCCAGGCCGCGTGTGTTCGAGATGCGGCGACGCGTCGCCGTCAAGCACCAGTCCGGCCACGATCTCGGCCGTGAGGGGTGCGAGCAGGATACCGCTCCTGTAGTGTCCCGTTGCGTACACCACCCCCGGCGCCACGGACGACCGACCGATGATGGGCAGGTGATCCTTCGTGGCCGGACGCAGCCCGACCCGCACGCTGTCGAAGCGCGCCGTCCGCGCAGCCGGCAGCAGCGAGAAGGCCGCCGACAGCAGGCCCGAGACACCGGCCGCAGTGGCATGCTCGTCAAACCCGGCCTCTTCCACCGTGGCACCCACGAGCAGGGTGCCATCGGTCCACGGCACGAGATAGCAGGCGCGACCCCAGAGCACGCGACTGGTGGGCGCGTGCGACATCGAAAGCTGAAGCAGTTGCCCGCGCACCGGGCGCACCGCCTCGCTGGTGACGCCGTCGATGGTGGCGTGTCCGAGCCAGCTCCCGGACGCCACCACGACCACATCGGCGTCAAGCACTTCGCGGTCCGTGTGGACGCGCGTCACCGCACCTTCCGTGGTCACCCGCTCCACACGGGCCCCGACCGCCACGCGGGCGCCCTCGCGCTCTGCGACGGCCAGCAGTGCGCCGGCCAGGCTGTGCACGCCGACATAGCCATGGTCTGGCAGGAGCAGCGCCGCACGGACTGCGCTGGGAAGAGACGGATCCAGGGCGTGCGCCTCGTCGCCCGCAACAAACCGGTGGGGCACACCTATCGCCGCGTAGTATGCCGCGCGGCTCTGCAGCGCCTCGGCCTCGCCATCACTGAGCGCCACTTCCACTGATCCTTCGCGGCGGTACTCGACCACGCGACCGGACGCCTCCCGCAACGCCTCCACAAACGGGGCATAGCGGGCAAGGCCCGCGACGCCCAGCTGCAGCAGCGCCGACGACTCCCCTTCGAGGTAGGGCGTGAGCATGCCGGCGGACGCCTGGGTCGCACCGGCGCCTGGCTGACGCATGTCCAGCAGGACGACCTCGGCACCGCGTCGGGTCAGCTCGTAGGCGACCGCGCAGCCGATCACGCCTGCTCCAACAATGGTGACTTTCACGGTACTGAGTGTATTTTGAGAGCGTCCGTCCGCGCATCCCCATCGTCGGGGAGGTGCCGGGCAGCCTCACCACGCCCATGACGCCAGACGAATTCCGACGCCACGGTCATGCCCTCGTCGACTGGGTTGCCGAGTACCTCGCGCACCCGGAGCGGTACGCGGTGCTGTCGCGCGTGGAGCCTGGCGCCATCACCGCCGCGCTGCCGGCAGAGGCGCCGGACCTGGGTGAATCCTTCGAGGCCCTTTTCGCCGACTTCGAGCGCGTGCTCGTCCCAGGCCTGACGCACTGGAACCAGCCCGGCTTCATGGCCTACTTCGCCAGCACCGCCAGCGCGCCGGGCATCCTGGCCGAGCTGTTGTCCGCCGCCCTCAACCAGCAGGCCATGCTGTGGCGCACCTCGCCCGCCGCCACCGAACTGGAGTCGGTCACGCTGGGCTGGCTGCAGCGCCTGCTTGGCCTGCCGGATGCGTTCTCCGGGGTCATCTACGACACCGCCTCCATCAGCACGCTCCATGCGCTAGCCTGCGCCCGCGAACGCGCCGTACCCGGCGTCCGAGTGGAGGGCCTGGTGGGGAGAGCGCTGCCACGGATGCGCGTCTATGCCTCGGCCCAGGCGCATTCCTCGGTCGACAAGGGCGTGATGCTGCTGGGACTCGGGCAGAACGGGCTGGCGCACGTGCCAGTGGACGACGCCTTCTGCATGCGGCCAGACGCGCTCCGTGATGCCATCGCCCGCGACCGGGCCTCAGGCGTGCAGCCGCTCGCCGTGGTGGCGACGCTGGGCACAACGGCCACCACCAGCGTGGACCCGGTGGCGGCCATCGCGGAGATCTGCGACGCCGAGGGCCTGTGGCTGCACGTGGACGCCGCCTACGCCGGCGCCGCAGCCATGCTGCCCGAGCAACGTGCCCACTTTGCCGGCTGGGAACGCGCCGACTCGGTGGTCGTGAATCCGCACAAGTGGCTCTTCACACCCTTCGACCTGAGCGCGTTCTACACGCGTCATCCAGCGCTGTTGCGTGCCGCGTTCTCGCTGGTGCCGGACTACCTCCGCACGGCCGACACCGAGCAGAGCCGCAACCTGATGGACACCGGCATCCAGCTTGGCCGCCGCTTCCGGGCGCTGAAGCTGTGGGCCGTGTTGCGCCACTTCGGCGCTGACGGACTGCGCGACCGGCTGGCTGGTCACATCGCGCTGGCACAGATGTTCGCCGACTGGATTGATGCCACGCCCGGCTGGACGCGCGTCGCGCCGGTGCCGTTCAGCGTGGTCTGCTTCCGGGCCACGCCCGCAGATGTGCCTGACGACGGGCTCGATGCCTTCAACGAGCGCATCGTGGAGGCGGTGAACGCCACGGGCGAGGTCTTCCTGTCGCACACGCGGCTCAACGGCCAGACCGTGATCCGGCTGGCCATCGGGCACGAAGGCACGACCGCGGCGCATGTGACTCGGGCCTGGACGCTGTTGCGGGAAACCGCCGCGGGTCGTGGGACTACCTGACGACGGCAGTCAGCCTGTCCGGGTCGAGCCGCCAGGCCTCAACCCAGCGGTCGCCGTCCGGAGCCAGCGCGACCATCCCGTTCATCGGAAACGTGGTCAGGGCGGCATCGGGGTGCTCACCGAGGAGCGCCCCGCGGAGGCGCGGCAGGAACGGCATGTGGCTGACGACCATGATGTCGCGCGTCTCGCCAGACAGGCGGTCGAGCATCCACATCGGAGGGTCGTCCGGCTGCAGGCCGCGCTCGGCCGAGAACGACGCCAGCGGGTTGCAGACGCGCCAGAAGGCTTCGCCCGTCTGGCGGGTGCGCAATTTCCCGCTGTGCCAGATGACGGCCGGCTTCACGCCGAGCCGGGCCGCTGCATCAGCCAGCAGCGCGGCGGTGGCGCGCCCCCGCGGCGACAGCGGCCTGGCAGGCTCCTCCGCCGGCGAGACGGCGTCCGCGTGGTGGACGAGATAGACCATAAATGGGTGCCCCGGATGATCTTACGGTGGGTTGACGACGTCCGGCGAGATGAGGCGACGCCGGTGCTATACTCGATCGGTTTAGCGAGCGCGCGGCGATTTCACCGACTTGATGGGCCGCGATCCAGCACGGCTGGCGCTCACACTATCTAAGTCGCGAACCCGGCCCGCGACGAGTGTCGTCGGGCTTTTTTGCTGTTTGAGGGACCCACATGTCCAGCTTTACGTTCTCTTCCGAGTCGGTGTCCGAGGGACACCCCGACAAAGTTTGCGACTTCATCTCGGACTCCGTGCTTGACGCCTGCCTGACGGACGACCCGACGAGCCGCGTCGCGTGCGAAACGCTCTGCAAGAGCGACACGGTCGTCGTGGCCGGCGAGATCACGACGAACGCCAAGCTGGACTTCGACGCCATCGTCCGCGCCGCGGTGAAGGAGATTGGCTACACGGATCCGTCCGAGCCCTTCTGCGACACGACCCTGAAGCTCATCCAGATCATCACCCAGCAGTCCTCGGAGATTTCGCAGGGTGTGACCGCCGAGACGAGCCAGAGCGGTGACCAGGGCGCCGGCGACCAGGGCATCATGTTCGGCTACGCCACGGACGAGTCGCCCGAGATGATGCCGCTGCCGATTCTGCTGGCGCACAAGCTCACCAAGGGACTGGCCGACGACCGCAAGTCGGGCCGCGTGAACTTCCTCCGCCCCGACGCCAAGTCGCAGGTGTCCATCGTCTACGAGAACAACGAACCGACGATCTGCACGACCGTCGTCGTCTCGACGCAGCACACGCCGGAGGCTGACCAGAAGCGGATCACCGAGTACGTCCGTGAGGACCTCGGCCCGCGCGTGCTCGGCGACTGGTGGCGGAAGGACCTCACGCTGTTCGTGAACCCGACGGGCGACTTCACCCACGGCGGGCCGTCGGCCGACGCCGGCGTCACGGGCCGCAAGATCATCGTCGACAGCTATGGCGGCTGGGGCCGTCACGGCGGCGGCGCGTTCAGCGGCAAGGACCCGTCCAAGGTGGACCGCTCGAGCGCCTACTTCTGCCGCTATGTCGCCAAGCAGCCCGTGGCCTCCGGCATTGCGCGCAAGGCCGAGATCCAGGTCGGCTATGCCATCGGCATGGCGCAGCCGGTGTCGGTGAAGGTGGACACGTTCGGCACGGGTGACGAGAACGCCGCCGCCGACTTCGTGCGGAAGTTCGACTTCCGTCCGCGCGCCATTGTCGAGACGCTGACAATGCTGCGTCCGATTTACCGCTCGACGACCAACTACGGCCACTTCGGTCGCCCGGGCCTGCCCTGGGAAGACGTGAAGAAGTAGCTCCGGACGTCCGGAAACGGGAAAGGGGCGACCGCCTGGCGGTCGCCCCTTTTTCATGTACCGGAAACGGACGCTAGAAGAGTTCGTACCAGCGGCGCACGCGGGTCGTGGTCGACTTCTGGATGTCGGTGAGCAGACCCACCGTCGCCAGCCCCTCGTTCTCGGGGACGCCGGCATTCACCAGCATGGTCTTCACCTCGCCCTGCAGAGACTCCACCTGACGCTCGGTGACCTCGGTGGCGCTCAGGCCCTGCCAGAGCTTCTCGGCCAGTTGCTGCGACTCCGGCGGTGTCAGCTTGATGCCGGGCAGGACCTTGCCGAGCTGTGTGGCCAAGGTGGCGATCTGCTGCGAGGCGGCCGGATTGGCCGCGAACTTCTGCAGGTCCTCCGCCATTTCCTTGGGACCGTTCGCGTCCTTGCCCACCACGTTCATGATGTCCTTGCCGATGTCTTCGATATCGTCCTGCCGGGTCGACGCCGACCGCTGGGGCCAGGGACCATCGGCCTGACGGCAGGCCGAGACACCCATCGCGAAGAAACCAACCAATGCCATTGCGGAAATACGGGAAGTAGAAGTCATCTCAGAAAAACCTACCACAGAAGGTTCGCCGGGTTGCCCTCGGCGACCACACGCCCCTGGTCGATGACCAGGACGTGGTCGGCCAGCGCCCGGGCCTCGTCGACCGTGTGCGTGACGTAGACCAGCGGCACGGCTGCGTTGTCGCGCACCTCGACCAGCGCGTCCAGGATGCGGCGCCGCCGGGCGAGGTCCACGGAGGCGAGCGGTTCGTCGAGGAGCAGCAGGCGAGGCGTGGCCAGCAGTGCCCTGGCAAGCGCCACCCGCTGCTGCTCTCCACCGGACAGCCCCACCACCGACCGGTCGAGGAGCGGCTCGATGTCCATCAGCCGGGCGACGCGCGCCACGTCCCCGGGAGGGGCGTCGGGACGCCCGAAGGTGACATTGGCCCTCACCCCGAGGTGCGGAAACAGCAGCACGTCCTGTGGCACCACACCGAAGCGGCGATCCCGGACCGGCACGGTGATGCCCTGCACCGAGTCGAACAGCCGCTCGCCATCCAGGATCACGTGCCCGGCATCAGGCGTCCGCAGGCCCGCCAGCACCTCCAGCACCGAGGTCTTGCCAGAGCCCGACGGGCCGACGAGCGCCAGCGCGCGGCACGCCACGGACACGTCGATGTCCAGCGAGAAGCGGCCCTGCGTGAGGGAGAAGGCCAGCTCGAATCGCGCCACGCCTATCGGGCCTCCGCCAGGCGGTTCGACGCCAGTACCGCACCGAAGGCGATGGCGACCGACACCACCAGCAGCGCGACCGCCTCGCTGTCATGGCCGGCCTCGGTCGCACTGTAGATGCCGACGGCCAGTGTGCGGGTGCGCCCCGGAATGCTCCCGGCGACCACCATCGTGGCGCCGAACTCGCCGAGGGCGCGTGAGAAGCCCAGCAGTGCGCCAGCCAGGATGGATCGCGACGCCAGGGGCAGGGTGACGGTCGTGAACACCCGCCATGGCCCCGCGCCCAAGGTCTCAGCCATCTGCTCGTAGCGACGGGTCACCTGCTCGAAACCGGTACGCGCGTTCCGCACGAGCAGCGGGAGCCCCATCACGGACATGGCCAGCACCACGGCCGCCGGTGTGAACATCACCTCGACTCCCACGCGCTCAAGGAGGGAGCCGACCGGCCCGCGCCGACCGAAGGTCCACAGCAGGAGCAGGCCGGTCGCCACTGGCGGGATCACGAGTGGCAACGAGATGAGGGTTTCCACAATCGCCTTGCCGGGGAACCGGCGTCGTGCGAGCAGCCAGGCCAGCCCCACCCCTGGCACCAGCATCAGTCCGGTCGCCACCAGCGCCGCCAGCGCCGTGAAGCTGGCCACCTGCCACAACGATGCCCCGCTCACTGCTGAACCACCGTAAAGCCGGCCTGCTGGAAGAGGGCAATCGCCTCGGGCCCCTGCAGAAAGGCCAGCAGCCGTCGGCCGCCAGCCGGATTGCGCCCCGTCGACACCACGGCCGCCGGGTAGGTGATGGACGGCGCCTCTGCCGGAGCCACGACCCACGCCTCACGCACCCCGGTGGTGTCCCGGAGATCAGTCCTGTACACAATGGCGGCATCGACCGCCCCACTGGCGACCGCTGCCAGCGCGAGCCGCACGCTGGCCGTCGGCACCAGCTTCGGCAGAACAGCCGTCCACAGCCCAAGGCGTGTCAGGTACTGCTGCGCGTAGACACCAGCAGGCACGGCCGACGGGTCTCCAATCGCAATGCGCTTTACCTGCGCGCCGGCCAGGTCGTCGGGCCTGCGCACCATCGGCCCACGATCAGCCGGTGTGACCACGGCCAGCTGGTTGCGCAGCAGGAGCACGCGGGTGCCGGGCACGAGGTTCCGCGCAACCCGGTCCATCTGGGCGCCATCCGCACTGATGAACAGGT
>JAKFYA010000271.1 GCA_021731095.1 Acidobacteriota bacterium
GCACCGAGCGCCTGCGGTCCATCGCGGCGATTCGTACAGGTCTCGGAGGGGCGCTGGCTGCCACGCTGCTCCTCGCCATTCTGGTCAGCTTCGGCGTCGCTCGAACGGTCACCCGTCCTTTGACCGCCCTCATCGATGCCATGAGACGCATCGCTGACACCGGCGACCTGAGTCAACGGGTCGCGGTGCGCACTGGCCCCTGGGACGATGAAGACGCCCGTCTGCTGACCTCTACGTTCCACACGCTGACCGAAACTGTCGGCCGGCACCAGCGGGAAGCCGCGCAGCGCGAGCGCCTGTCCTCGCTCGGTCGGCTCTCGACTGTCGTGGCCCATGAAGTCCGGAACCCGCTGATGATCATCAAGACCGCCGTCGCCAGCCTGAAGCGCCCGACAGTCACGCGAGAGGAACTCGACGAAGTCATTGCCGATGTGGAGGGAGAGACCACGCGACTGAACCGGGTCGTCAGCGAAGTCCTGGACTTTGCCCGTCCCATCAGATTCGACTTTGCCGAGGCGGACATCAATGCGCTCTGTCGTTCGGCCGCAGAGGCGACCATGACCGGCATGACGGGCCCGGCCATCAGCCTGGACCTGGACCCTACCCTGCTGCCGGTCGTGACGGATGCGGAGTGCCTCCGGACAGCACTGGTGAACGTCCTGGCCAATGCGCGCCATGCCGTAGCGGCGCGACCGGACGCTGCGCCGCCCGCGGACACCTCCACCTCTGTGCGTCTGTCCTCGCAGCGAGTCCCCACTGGCGGAGTCGTGCTCCGGGTCGACGACCGGGGCACGGGCATTGCAGACGAGGATCTCACTCACGTGTTTGAGCCCTACTTCACCACCCGCCGCGCCGGCACCGGACTCGGCCTGCCGATTGCGCGAAACATCATCACAGGCATGGGCGGCACCATCTCCCTCGACAGCCGGGTTGGCGCCGGCACCCGGGTCGAGATCGTCCTCCCCCAGGCCCCGCAGCGGAATCAGGCATGACCGGCGGCATTCGCGGCTCCATCCTCCTTGTCGATGACGAGGAAAAACTGCTGAAGCGGCTCGGCCGCGCGCTTCGTGAGGAGGGCCACGAGGTTGTCGACGCCATCAGTGGACGCGACGCCCAGCGCCATCTCTCCCAGCGCCAGTTCGATCTCCTGGTGGTGGACAACCTGATGCCGGGCATGACCGGCATCGAACTCATCCGAGACATCGCCCAGACGCTCTCGGAGGCCGAGCGCCCTCAGGTGCTGCTGATGACGGCCCATGCCACAGTGGAGAGCGCGATCGAGGCGATGAAGCTGGGCGCCCTCGACTATCTGCAGAAGCCCTTCGAGGTCGAGGCCCTGCTGGCACTGGTGCGCCATGCGCTGGAACATCAGCGCCTGCGCTCGGAGCGGCAATACCTGATCAGCGAACGCAACGAAGACTTCAACCACTACGGCATCGTGGGGCGCAGTCGCGGCATGCAGCAGGTGATTCAGCGGGCCGAGCTGGTTGCGGAGACCAAGAGCACCGTTCTCATTACCGGGGAAACCGGAACAGGCAAGGAGATGGTGGCTCGCGCCATCCACGACCGCAGTGCGCAGCGGGAAATGCCGCTCATCAAGGTCAACTGCGCGGCCATTCCTGAGACCCTGCTCGAGTCAGAACTGTTCGGACATGTCCGGGGTGCCTTCACGGGCGCGACCGCCACCAAGCGAGGCAAGTTCGCGCTGGCTGACCGCGGCACCATCTTCCTGGACGAAATCGGGACCATGAGCACGGCCCTGCAGGCCAAGCTGCTCCGGGTCCTTCAGGAGCGGGAGTTCGAGCCTCTCGGGGCCGAGCGCACCCAACGGGTTGACGTGCGCGTGATCGCTGCAACCAATCGGGACCTGAAGAAGATGGTGCAGGAGGGCAGCTTTCAGGAAGATCTCTTCTACCGGCTCAACGTCATTCCAATCGAATTGCCGCCCCTCAGAAACCGGCGGGATGACATTCCCTCGCTGGTCCAGCATTTCGTCGACAAGCACAGCCAGCGTACCGGGAGGGCCATAGACCGGGTGGACGACAGTGTCGTTGCGGCCCTGCAGAAATACGACTGGCCTGGCAACGTCCGAGAGCTTGAGAACACCATTGAGCGCGCGGTTGTCCTGGCGACTGGGCGCGTCCTGTCTGCGGAATCGGTCTCTCTGCTCGGCGTCACCTCGAGCAGCACGCAGGGGCTGCCGACGCTTCGCCTCCACCAGAACATCGAGTGGGTCGAGAAGGAGACCATCAGGCGAGCGCTCGACCAATCCGGCGGCATCAAGAAGGATGCCGCCGAGCTGATGGGCATCAGCCAGCGGGCCCTCAGCTACTACCTGGCAAAGTACCGCATTGATTGACCAGACGGTTGATCACGTATGCGGGTTACGAATCTCGTAACCGCTTGACCCCGACAGCAGCGGCATCGCAGTAGCCACGACGCCTCCGGCACCTCGCGACACGACGAGCCCATGTGGCACCCCGCTTGCTCCTGGCCAGGCGACCCTCTCAAGGAGCCTTCCCAGTGAAACGTCACGCCTGTCGCGGTTTTCTGCTCGCCGTCATTCTTGTCGCTGCATTCTCGACCGTCGCCTGCGACGAGGCCCTGAACTCGGTGACCGGTCCCACGCCCAATCTCGATGTCACATTCAGCAGCATCCAGCGAGACATCTTTGCAGCCCGCGACTCGACGGGGCGCCCGGCCTGCACCTCGTGCCATTCCGACGCCGGTGCCCGCTTCAACGGGCTGAGCCTCCAGACCAATGCCTACGAGAACCTGGTCAATGCCGCTGCCCGTCAGCGTTCGGGCGCAACCAGAGTCATTCCCGGCGACCCGGGTAACAGCTATCTCATCCAGAAGCTGGAAGGTCGCAGCGGAATCACCGGCGTTCGGATGCCGCTGGGCGGCCCATATCTGAGCGAAGGGCAATTGCTCGTCATACGGCGATGGATTGCCATTGGCGCCCCGAACAACTAGCCTGACCTGATGCGCTCTCCCTGGAGACTTCCGATGAAAACTTCGCTCTCGTTTGCCTTCGCGCTGCTGCTTGGCGCCACGGCCCCGGCCATGGCCGCCGAGCCAGACTCGTCAACCCCGCCACCGACGCAGACGCCCGCCACCAAGCCCTATGACACGGAGCGCGCCTTCCAGCCGGCGCAGCCTGACTTTGCCGTGATCACCATTCCGACCACGCTGCGTCTCCCAAGCCACAAGATGGCATTCCGGCTGACGCACCGCTTCGGTCGTCCTCTCGGGGCCGGTACCTTCAGCGATCTGGCGGGCGACCTGTTCGGACTGGATAGCGGTGCGCAGATCGGCCTGGAGTTCCGTTACGCCCCGATGCGCGGAACCCAGATCGGCTTCCACCGCACCAGCAACAGGACCATCTCGCTGTTCGGGCAATACAGCGCCATCCGCCAGGGGCACAGCCCCGTGTCGGTTGATGCGCTAGTGGCCGTGGATGGCACCAACAACCTCCAGGACAGCTACTCTCCCTCCGTGGGCGCCGTGGTGTCACGTACCTTTGGTCGCCATGGCGCCTTGTACCTCCAGCCATCCTGGGTCAACAACAGCAATCCGCTCCCATCGGCCCTGGCCGACCACAACGATACGGTCACCCTGGGTATTGGTGGACGTCTTCGCGTGCGTCCATCGGTGTACGTCGTCGCAGAGGTCATTCCCCGGCTCTCCGGCTACAAGCCGGGCACCAACCAGGCATCCTTCGGCATTGAGAAGCGTGCCGGCGGCCATACCTTCCAGCTGAACTTCTCGAATGGTTTCGGCACCACACTGCCCCAGGTGGCGCGCGGCGGCACGGGCGCCAAGGATTGGTACCTCGGATTCAACATGTCGAGGAAATTCTTCTGATGACACGCACAGTCACGACCACGACCTGCGCTGGCCTGCTCCTGCTGACGCTTGCAGCCGCTGCGTGCGGCGGCGGAGGCAGCACGCCAACCACGCCAAGTTCAACGTCCACGCCCACGTCAACAACGCCCTCAACGTCCACTGGCACCACGCCGGCGCCAACCACAACGGATGCCACGATCACCATCACCGGATCAGGCGTCTCGCCCAAGACCTTGACGGTGGCTCCAGGCACACGCGTCACCTTTGTCAACAACGACAGTCGTCCGCACGACATGTCGTCGGATCCTCACCCTCAGCACTCGGACTGCCCGGAGATCAACCAGGCCGGCTTTCTGAATCCCGGACAGAGCCGACAGACCGGAAACCTCAATACGGCTCGCACCTGTGGTTTTCACGACCACGACCAGCCGTCCAACAGCGGGCTGCAGGGCTCCATCATCATTCGCTGACACTCGTCCCCCGGCGGCAATGCACACCTGCCGCCGGGTCATCCTCTGGTCCCTGCCAGATTGCCCGGCACGTCCGGGAGAAGTTCCTCGTACAATGGTCTGGTGACCGTCGCCCCTCTCCAGTTCATCCGGCCACGCCAGCCGAAACCGGCCTGGCTGAAGGTCAAGGCTCCTGGCTCCGAGAACTTCATGCGCCTCAAGGGGCTCATGTCGGAGCTCAAGCTGAATACGGTCTGCGAGGAAGCCCATTGCCCGAACATCGGGGAGTGCTGGCATCACGGCACCGCGACGTTCATGATTCTCGGGGACATCTGTACGCGCGCCTGCTCGTACTGTGCGGTGGCGCACGGCAAGCCTGGCCAGGTCGACCAGGCCGAGCCGACCCGTGTGGCAGACGCCATTGCGCAAATGGCGCTGAAGTACGCCGTCATCACATCGGTTGACAGAGACGACCTTCCCGACGGCGGCGCCTCCATCTTTGCGGACACGATCCGACTGACGCGCGCCAGCACGCCTGACTGCCGCATCGAGGTGCTGATTCCAGACTTTCAAGGCAAGGAAGACCCGCTTCGCGCCGTGCTGGATGCCGGTCCCGATGTGCTGAATCACAACATTGAGACCGTGCCGCGCCTGTACCGGATGGCTCGCTCGGGCGGACGATATCCACGTTCACTCGAGTTGCTGGACCGGTCGCGGACCCACGCACCACACATTGCCACCAAGACCGGCATCATGGTGGGCCTTGGCGAAGAGCGAGACGAGGTACTGGCCGTGTTCGACGACCTGCGGCGTGTCGGGGTGTCAATTCTCACGATCGGTCAGTACCTTCGACCGTCGGAGAAGCACGCCGAGATGGTGCGCTACTACCATCCCGACGAGTTCGCCGAGCTCAAGCGTCTCGCTCTGGAGAAGGGGTTCGTGCACGTGGAATCAGGCCCGCTGGTCCGGAGCTCCTACCACGCGCACGAACAAGCTGATGCCTATGAGCAGCAACGCGATGCCGCGTTGCCAGGCCCCGGTCGTTAAGCGTCCGGGCTGCGCTCGGCCAGACGCGCAATGGCCCTGAGCATCCCGCCGAAGACGAGTTCGTGAACCGGGTACAGCGAGTACCAGTACAGTCGCCCGCCCAAGCCCACGGGGTCGAAACTGGCCGTCTGCCTGATACGGGCACCGGGGCCATCCGGCGTGACCTCGAACTCCAGCCACGCCCGGCCTGGCAGCTTCATCTCTGCCGACAATCGCAAGAGATGACCAGGCTCCACCGCCTCCACGCGCCAGAAGTCGAGGGTGTCTCCAACACGCAAGACGTCAGGCGCTGGCCGACCACGCCGGGTGCCCACTCCGCCGACGAGCAGATCGATAAACCCGCGCAGCCGCCACAGCCAGTTCCAGGCATACCACCCTGTATCGCCGCCCAGACGTTGTATGGGCATGAAGGCACGCGCCGGAGACACCGCGACAGGCACACTGCGGGAATCGACCAGACGTGGGCCGAACTGCACGCCACCCCAGGTTCGCGGAGCGCCTGCCGCTGAGAGCGCATCTGACCACCGGGTCCGCGCCAGTTGAGCGTCCTCTGAGGCCAACGCCCGGCGGATGGCCTCATCCACGCCAATCGGCGTCACGGCAGGAAACGCGGTCGCGGCCGCGGCATCGCGAACGACGGTTGCATGCACGATGCTCTCGATGAGCTTGCGGCCTATGCGCGCATAGAGAGGGGTCACCAGACCCAGCCAGAGGCTCGAGAGGAACGGCGTCAGGACCGGGACCGGAATCATCCGCAGGCGCATGCCCCGGCGCTGCGCGTAGGCGCGCATCAGATCGGCGTACGACACCTGGTCGGCGCCTCCGATTTCGAAGATGCGCTCCTTCCCCTCCGGCAGGTCGAGCGCCGCGATGAGATAGGCCAGCACGTCCCCGATCGCGATGGGCTGTGCAGGCACGTTCACCCAGCGAGGGGTGATCATGACCGGCAGATGTTCGACGAGCGCACGAATCAGCTCGAACGAGAGGCTGCCTGACCCGATGATCACCGACGCCCGGAACTCGACGACCGGCACACCCGCCGCCCCGAGCAGCTGACCGACCTCCTGGCGACTCCGCAGGTGCGCAGACAGTGCCTCACTGCCGTCCCCGAGTCCCCCAAGGTAGATGATGCGCGTGACGCCAGCCGCCTGCGCAGCCTCACCAAACAGCCGGGCGCCACTCCGGTCGGCCTCCTCGAAAGAGCCCGTCGCACCCATGGAGTGCACCAGGTAGTACGCCGTCGACACCCCTTTGAGCGCAGATACGAGCGACGGCGCGTCCAGGACATCACCAGGAACGACCTCGGTTCCGGCGGCCACGCGAGACGACAGCGCTTCAGGGCGTCGGGTGAGGCACCGGACCTGTTGACCCCTGGCTTCCAGCAGGGCCAGCAACCGGCCGCCCACATATCCGCTCGCACCCGTCAGCAGAATGCGCCCGCTCATGTGGCATCATCCGGCACGTCCACTGCGCCGCGACCGGCCGCATTGATGGCCATCACAGCGCCAGCTGAAACGGATGCTCAAGGGTATCAACCACAAAGCGCAGGAAGCGGACACCGTCCGCACCATCGATCGCCCGATGGTCGTATGAAAGCGACAACGGCAACAGCAACCGCGGCTGGAACGCGCCATCCACGTGGACGGGCTCGGTTGCGCTGCGGGACACGCCCAGAATGGCCACCTCCGGCCAGTTCACGATCGGGGTGAAGTGCGTTCCACCAAGTCCGCCGAGGTTTGACAGGCTGATGCCAGCCCCACTCATCTCTTCGGCTGTGATTGACTTGTCGCGCGCCCGCGCTGCCAGCGTCTGGATGTCAGCGGCGATATCGGCTATCCGCTTCTGGTCGACGTCACGCACCACTGGCACGAGCAGACCGCGTTCGGTGTCGACCGCCACACCGACATTGATGTATCGGCGGTAGACCAGTTCTGACGCAGCCATGTCGACCGACGCGTTGAACTGCGGAAACCGCTGCACGGCCGTGGCCAGCACCTTGACCAGAATGGCGGTCATCGTGAGCTTGCGGCCGTGGGCGTCCAGACCCGGCGCGAAGCGCCGCCGAAGTGCGTCCAGTTCCGTGATGTCGGCCTTCTCATGCTGCGTGACGTGCGGAATGGTGCGCCAGGCCTGCGACAGATGCGCGGCGGTCGCGCGTCGAACGCCGCTCATCGCCACCCGCTCGACCGTGCCCCATCTCGCGAGGTCGGGCAGGGGCGGCGCCTCCTCCATGGTGCGCGGGCGCACCTGGTGGCGGAGATGGGCCTTGATGTCTTCCTGGCTGATACGTCCATCCGGCCCACTCCCCGCGACCATCGCCGGGTCTACGCCGAGTTCACGGGCCAGACGACGGACGCCGGGCGATGCCAGGATATTTCCACTGGGCCTGACAGCGGCCACGCGCGCGGGCACGACGGATGCCTGAGCCTGCGCATGGTCGAGTGCCGGGTGGACCGCGACGGGATTCGGGGAGGCTGGCGTAGCCTCTACTGATGCGATGGGCGGTGTGGCACCCACGGCTTCTGACTCCGGTGCAACCACAGGGGCCGTGCCTGATCCTGACGCGGACCCCAGCGACAGCACGACATCGCCTGTCCTGAGCTTGTCGCCAGCCTTCACACGAATGTCTGTCACGACACCATCCGCCGAGGACGGCACCTCCACCGTCGCCTTGTCAGTCTCCAGTTCAAGCACGGGCTGGTCCCGGCGCACCGTGTCACCAACGGCGACGAGCACGCGCGAGACAACCGCCGCTGAGACGTTCTCCCCCAGTTCAGGCAGGGTGATCGTAGCCATCAGCGCGTGGCCGGATTCGGAGTGGCCGGGTTGATGCCGAATTCCTTCATGGCTTCGGCCACTACCGAGGGCGCCACCTGTCCTTCCCTGACCAGAGCGGACAGCGTGGCAATCGTGATGTGCTGCGCATCCACTTCGAAGAAGTCCCTGAGAGCGGCCCGGCCTTCACTTCGACCGAAACCATCAGTCCCCAGCGACGTGGACCCGCGCGGCATCCACCGTGCAATGGCGTCTGGCAGCGCCTTGACATAGTCGGAGGCGGCCACAATCACGCCGTCTGTCTGGTCCAGACACTGCGTGACGTAGGGCACGCGTGGCACCTCGGCCGGATGAAGTCGGTTCCAGCGCTCCACTTCGTGGGCGTCCCGGTAGAGCTCCGTGTAGCTGGTGACACTCCAGACATCGGCTGCCACGCCGTACCACTCCAGGAGCGTCTGCGCTTTGAGCACCTCCAGAAGGATCGCGCCACTGCCCAGAAGTTGCGCGCGCTTCTTGCCATGCGACTTGGCCGGCACGACGCGATACATCCCCTTGAGGATTCCGTCGCGCACGCCGTGGGGCATGGGCGGCATGGCGTAGTTCTCATTCATCACGGTGATGTAGTAGAAGATCGCCTCGCCGTCCTTGTACATCCGGCGAATGCCGTCTTCCACAATCACGGCCAGTTCGTAGGCATAGGCAGGGTCGTAGGACACCAGATTCGGAACCGCCTTCGCGAGCAGGTGGCTGTGCCCATCCTGGTGCTGCAGACCTTCGCCCGCCAGCGTGGTCCGGCCCGCTGTTCCCCCGAGCAGGAAACCTCGTGCGCGGGAATCCCCAGCCAGCCAGGCCAGGTCTCCAATGCGCTGCATGCCGAACATGGAGTAGAAGATGAAGAACGGGATGGTATTGATGCCGTGCGTCGCGTAGGCCGTACCGGCTGCCACGAAGGACGACATGGACCCGGCCTCGTTGATCCCCTCTTCGAGAATCTGTCCCTCTTTGGCTTCCTTGTAGTACAGCAACGTGTCCGAGTCGACGGGCTCGTACAGCTGCCCCACGCGGGAGTAGATGCCCACCTGCCGGAAGAGCGACTCCATGCCGAACGTCCGAGCCTCGTCGGGCACAATCGGCACGACGAGTTTGCCGACCTCCTTGTCCTTGAGCAGCTTTGTCATGATCCGGACGGCGGCCATCGTCGTGGAGGCTTCGCGACCGGAGGAGCCTTCATGAAACTCGGCAAAGAGCTCTGGCAGGGTTGCCAGTTCGAGACGAGGGGCGTTGTCGCGGCGCTGCGGCACATACCCGCCCAGCGCACGCCTCCGCTCCAGCAGATAGGCAATCTCGGGACTGCTCGCGGCCGGTCGGTAGAACGGCGCAGCACCGATGTCTTCGTCTGAAATGGGGATGCCAAACCGCGACCGGAACACCCGGAGTTCGTCTTCGTTGAGCTTCTTCTGCTGGTGCGAGATGTTCTTGCCCTCGCCGGCCTCACCGAGACCATAGCCCTTGATCGTGCGCGCCAGAATGACCGTGGGCTGCCCCTTGTGGGCCGTCGCCTCCGCATATGCGGCGTAGACCTTGGCCGGGTCATGCCCTCCGAGCGTCAGCTTCCGCAACTGGTCATCTGACAAGTGACTGACGAGCTCCAGCAACCGCGGGTCACTGCCCCAGAAGTGCTCGCGGGTGTAGGCACCCGATTCGACGGCGTACTTCTGGTACTGGCCATCAACCACCTGCCCCATACGCTTGACCAGCAGACCATCGTGGTCCTTCTCAAGCAGCGCATCCCACTCGGAGCCCCACAGCACCTTGATGACGTTCCAGCCAGCCCCCCGGAACGCCGCTTCCAGTTCCTGGATGATCTGTCCGTTGCCACGAACCGGCCCATCCAGCCGCTGCAAGTTGCAGTTGATGACGAAAATCAGGTTGTCGAGCTTTTCGCGAGAGGCGAGGGTAATGGCGCCAAGCGCCTCGGGCTCATCGGTCTCACCATCACCGAGAAACGCCCAGACCTTCTGATCCGTCGCCCGCTTGAGGCCGCGGTCTTCGAGGTAACGCATGAAGCGGGCCTGATAGATCGCCGTGATCGGCCCCAGCCCCATCGACACGGTGGGGAATTCCCAGAAGTCCGGCATGAGCCACGGGTGCGGGTAGGACGACAGGCCGCCCCCCTCGGCGAGTTCCCGGCGGAAGTTCTGTAACTGCTTCGAGCTCAGCCGGCCCTCAAGATAGGCCCGCGCGTAGAATCCCGGCGCGGCATGTCCCTGGAAGTAGACGAAATCCCCTCCCTCGGGATGGTCCTTGCCTCGGAAGAAATGGTTGAACCCCACTTCATAGAGCGTCGCGGCTGAAGCATAGGTGGAAATGTGCCCACCGATGCCGGTTTCGTGCCGGTTGGCGCGCACCACCATGGCCAGCGCATTCCAGCGAATCAGACTCTTGATACGCCGTTCTATATCGCGGCTTCCCGGAAATGGGGGCTGGGCCGACGCGGGTATGGTGTTGATGTACGGGGTGTTTGCAGAGAACGGCAGCGCAATGCCACGCTGTCGGGCGTGAACGCCGAGTTCGTGCAGGAGCTGACCAACTCGGGCAGGACCGCCGTGGCGAAGCACGTCATCCAGAGAGTCCAGCCACTCCCGGGTCTCGAGCGCGTCCGGACCAGAGTCGCCTTGCTTCGTCGTCTCATGCATGTCCGACCCTCACTAAAATTGCGTTAGCGCTGAATTAGATTGCCTGATATTGCTTCAGTGCCCGACGAAGGTATTGTATCTCTCGCGCTTCTGATGACACACGCCAAGACCCGTCAACTTGCCATCGTCCGTGACGCTATTGTGACCTGC
>JAKFYA010000441.1 GCA_021731095.1 Acidobacteriota bacterium
ACAATCCGCGAGGAGAGGACCCCGCGCGGATCATCGAAGAAGTGGTGCGCGGCGCCCAGGCCGAGGCGCGCCAGGGCGCGGTGGAGATCCTCACCGTGCCTGACCGGCATGACGCGATTGTTGAAGCCGTGCGGCTGGCCGAGCCGAAGGACGTGGTCCTGCTGGTCGGCAAAGGACACGAGAAGTACCAGGACATCGGGGGCGAGCTGCTGCCCTTTGACGACGTGGCCACCGCACGCGAAGCGCTCGGCGCCCGCCGGCTCAGGCGGGTGGGCTAGGTGGCGCGCGAGGCGATGGACCTGCGGGCGGGCTGGGTGGCGCAGGCGACAGGTGGCCGCGTGGTGGCCGGCACGGCCGAACTGGCGCTTGGCCGCGTGGTCACCGACACGCGTCAGCTCCAGCCCGGAGACTTCTTCATCGCCCTGCGTGGCCCGCGCTACGACGGACATCAGTTTCTCGAGGTGGCCCGAGAGCAGGGAGCCTGCGGCGCGCTGGTCGATGCGACGTGTCCGGGACCGTTCTGGGGCGCCACCATCCAGGTGGCCGATACCCTCCGCGGCCTGCAGGACCTGGCGGCCGCCGTGCGCCGGGAATCGGGTGCGCGTGTGATTGCCATCACTGGCAGCGCGGGCAAGACCACCACGAAGGAGACCGTGGCGGCGCTGCTGAGCGCCCGCTTCGACGTGGTCAGGAACCGGGGCAACCTGAACAACCACATTGGCCTGCCGTTGTCGCTCCTCGAGCTGCGCACGCGGCCCGATGTGGCCGTCATGGAGCTGGGGATGAACCACGCGGGCGAAATCAGTCGCCTCGTGGAGATTGCCCAGCCAGACGTGCGTGTCTGGACCAACGTGGGTGATGCCCACCTGGGACACTTCGCCTCGGCCGACGCCATTGCCGACGCGAAGGCGGAAGTGCTTGAAGGCGCCTCGTCGGACTCGGCGCTGGTCTGCAACGCTGATGATCCGCGCGTGATGAGCCGGGTGTCGGCATTCGCCGGCCGGACGATCACGTTCGGCACGGCGCCTGGCGCAGACGTCCGCGCGACGGAGGTCGACGATATGGGCGCGGACGGCATGCGTGCCCTCGTACACACCGCCAGTGGAGACCGGCGGGTCAGCACGCCGCTGCTGGGCCGGGGCAATCTCTCGAACGTGCTCGCCTCGATGGCCGTGGCGCTCCACATGGGAGTGTCGCTGGATGACATCGTGGCCCGTGTCGCCACGCTGGCGCCTGCCGACCGGCGCGGCGTGGTGCACCGTCTGCGTCACGGCATCGTGCTGATTGACGACTCTTATAACTCCAGCCCCTCGGCCCTGCGCGCTGCGCTGGAGGTGATGGGCCACAGCCAGGCGCTGCGCAAGGTGGCGGCGCTCGGCGAGATGCTGGAACTCGGTGACCACGCCGACGCGCTGCACGCCGAGTGCGGACGAGCCGCGGCGGCTGCCGGTCTGGCGCGACTGGTCACGGTCGGTGGTGCGGCGGCAGAGGCCATGGCCGTGGCCGCTGTGCAGGCCGGGATGCCTGGCGATGCGGTGACCTGCTTTTCGGATAGCGGCCTGGCGGCCACGGCACTCGTGGCGGCAGTGGCGCCTGGCGACCTGGTGCTCGTGAAGGGGTCCCGCGGCATCCGCATGGACGCCGTGACCGATCGACTGCTGGCGGAGCGTGCCTGATGTTGTACTGGCTGCTGTTCTCGCTTCGTGCCGACATCGGCCTGTTCAACGTCACCCGGTACATCACCTTCCGGACGGCGGCCGCCAGCCTGACTGCGCTCGGTCTCAGCCTGCTGCTCGGCCCGTGGATGATCCGCAAGCTGCGCGACTTCAAGGTGGGCCAGATCATCCGCCAGGCCGGTCCGCAGTCCCACATGGCCAAGGCAGGCACACCCACGATGGGCGGCCTGCTGATTCTGGCCTCGGCCATCATCCCCACGCTGTTGTGGGCAGACATGTCGAACTCGTATGTCTGGATTGCCGTGCTGTCGACGCTCGGATTCGGCGCCGTCGGCTTTGCCGACGACTATCTGAAGATCACCCGCAAGTCGCACGACGGCCTCATCCCGCGCTACAAGATGGGCGGCCAGATTCTGGTGGGGCTGGCGGTGGGTGTGGCCGTGCTGCTGCTGTCACTGCACGACCCGCCGCTCTACAACACCCGGCTCATCTTTCCGTTCTTCAAGAACTGGATTCCGGACCTCGGCTGGTGGTACGTGCCGTTTGCCGTGTTCGTGCTCGTGGCCTGGTCCAATGCGGTCAATCTGACCGACGGCCTGGACGGGCTGGCCATCAGTACGTTCGGCGTGGCCGCCGCCACCTTCACGGCCCTGTCGTATGTGACGGGCCATGCCGTGCTGGCCAGCTACCTGTTGCTGGTCCGCTTTCCTCCGGCCGGCGAGCTGACCGTATTCTGCGGCGCGCTGGTCGGCGCCAGCCTTGGCTTCCTCTGGTACAACGCCCACCCGGCCGAAGTGTTCATGGGCGATGTGGGATCGCTGGCGCTTGGCGGCGCCCTGGCGACCGTGGCCATCCTGATCAAGCAGGAACTCCTGCTCGTCATCGTCGGCGGCGTCTTCGTGCTCGAAGCGGCGTCCGTCGTGCTCCAGGTGTCCTACTTCCGGTATTCGGGCGGCAAGCGACTGTTCCTGATGTCGCCCCTCCACCACCACTTCGAGAAACTCGGCTGGGCCGAGCCGAAGATCATCACGCGATTCCTCATCGTGTCGGTCATCTTCGCGCTCTTCAGCCTGACGACGTTGAAGCTGAGATGACCGCGCCACACCTGCACGGAGCATCGGCGCCCTTCTCGGTGACGGGTCAGCACGTCGTGGTGATGGGCGCTGCCCGCAGCGGCATCGCGGCGGCAGAACTGCTCACGCGTCGCGGGGCGACGGTGACCTTGTCCGAGTCGCGTCCCTCGTTTCCCGAGGCCGATCGCCTGCGGGCGCTTGGCGTCGACCTGGAGCTGGGCGGACATCAGTCGTCCACCTTCGCGTCGGCCGATCTGGTGGTGACCAGCCCTGGCGTACCGCCCGAGCATGTCGCGCTTGAAGCGGCGCGGGCGCATCAGGTCGAGGTGATGGGCGAGCTGGAGCTGGCGTGGCGCTGGGCGCAGGGGCGCGTCATTGCCATCACGGGCACCAAAGGCAAGTCCACCACCACCACCCTGATTGGCCGGATGCTCCGGGCCGCCGGCCATGACGTGACGGTGGGCGGGAACATCGGTGTGCCGTTCAGCTCGCTGGTCGAGCAGTCCACGCCTGCGACGGTGCACGTGATCGAAGCCAGCAGCTTCCAGCTGGAAACCACGACGACGTTCCGACCGTGGATCGCGGTCTGGCTGAATCTGGCCGCGGATCACCTCGACCGTCATCCATCCCTCGATGCCTACGGCGACGCCAAGGCACGCGTCTTCGCCAACCAGACAGCCGAGGACTGGCTCGTCGTGAACGCTGACGACGCAGACGTCTGCCGCCGCGTGGCGCCCGCGCGCAGCCGCCAGGTGCTGTTCTCGCTGGAGGGCGACTCCCGGGCGTCGTTCGTGGTGCAGGCCGACCGCGTCGTGCGGCGCACCGGGACCGAGAACGAGGCGCTCATCCCGCTCTCAGCCGTCGAGTTGACCGGGCGCCACATGCTGAACAACGTGCTCGCCGCGGCGGCCACGACGTGGGCGGCGGGAGCCGATCCGTCGGCCATGGTGGAGGGGCTGCGCGGGTTCCGCGGCCTCGAGCACGTGATGGAGCCGTCTGGCGAGGTGGGAGGTGTCCGCTTCGTGAACGACTCGAAGGCCACCAACGTGGAGGCGGCACGGCGCTCCATCGAAGCCTTCGATCGTGGCGTCGTGGCCATCATCGGCGGCCGGTTCAAGGGGGGCGACCTTGGGGAGCTGCGCGAGGCCCTGCGGTCGCGTGGGCGCGCTGTGGTGGCCATCGGAGAGGCGGCACCGCTGGTGCGGGACGCCGTCAGTGGCGTTGTACCGGTGACCGAGGCGAGCTCGATGGTGGAGGCCGTCCGGCAGGCGTATGCCGCCGCGCAGCCTGATGGCGTGGTGGTGCTGGCGCCGGCGTGCGCGAGCTTTGACTGGTTTGGGGATTATGCCGAGCGGGGACGGGCGTTCAAGGATGCCGTCGCGATGCTCGGGAGGATGTAGGCGCGAACGCGGCGCACATGAGCAGTGAGCAGTCGTCAGCCAGAACGGCGCACGTAGGAGCCTACCGCTGGGAGCCCAGACTACCCCTGTCTGGGAGGTGGGTGTCCTGCTTCACGTCCTGGCTGATGACCGCTGACCGCTCATGGTCGCGCAAAGGTAGTGTCGGACCGACGTCGGTTCGACTTTAGGGTTGGCACGGAGAATTTTGTGGCACGCACACTCAAATCGGACAAGGTGCTTTTCACCGCCACGCTGCTGCTCGTGTGCCTGAGCGTCGTCATGGTCTACAGCGCGTCGGCGCTGATGGCCCTGGAGCGCTTCCACTCGCCCTACCTCTTCCTCATCAAGCAGGGCATGTGGGCCGTGCTCGGTCTGGCCGCGCTGGCGGTGACCACGCGAATCGACTATCGCCTCTACAAGAACGAAGCGCTCATCTGGGGTGTGCTGGCCCTCGTGGCGGTGATGCTGGTGGCGGTGCTCTTCAGCGCGCCCATCAACGGAACCAAGCGCTGGTTCAACATGGCCGGTCTGGGCATCCAGCCGTCCGAGCTGGCGAAGCTGGCCATCATCCTGTTCACGGCGGTGACGCTTGAGCGCCGCATGCACCGGATCAACGAGATCAAGTACTCGCTGGCCCCCATCGGCATCGTGGTCGGCGTGACCATGATGCTGATTCTGCTCCAGCCGGACTTCGGCACGTCCGTGTCGCTGATGCTGATCGTGGCCATCATGGTCTTCGCGGCAGGTCTCTCCTACGTCTACTTCGGAGGTCTGGTCCTGCTCGCCATCGCGGCACTCAGCGTGGTGCTGGTGAGCGCACCCTACCGCGTACAGCGACTGGTGACCTTCCTCGACCCGTGGGCCGATCCTCTGGGCGCCGGCTTCCAGACCATCCAGGCGCTCATCGCCGTCGGCACTGGCGGTGTGTTCGGGCGGGGCCTCATGGCGGGCGTGCAGAAGCTGTTCTATCTGCCAGAGCCGCACACCGACTTCATCTTCGCGGTGATTTCCGAGGAACTCGGCCTCATTGGCGCCACCGGCGTGCTGGTCTGCTTTGTCGTGATTGCGTGGCGCGGCCTGCGCATCTCGATGCGCGCGCAGGATTCTTTCGGCGCCTATGTCGCCCTCGGCCTGACCACCATGATCGCGGCGCAGGCGCTGGTGAACATGAGCGTGGTGCTGAGCCTGGTCCCGAACAAGGGCATTCCCCTGCCGCTGGTCAGCAACGGCGGCTCCTCGCTGCTCATCAACCTGGTGGGCATGGGGGTGCTGCTGAACATCTCGCAGCACCAGTCGAGCAATAGCTG
This sequence comes from Acidobacteriota bacterium, assembly GCA_021731095.1. Classification (GTDB taxonomy): domain Bacteria; phylum Acidobacteriota; class Vicinamibacteria; order Vicinamibacterales; family UBA2999; genus JAKFYA01. The sequence goes on from JAKFYA010000441.1 coordinate 5,457, forward strand.
ATGCGATTGCTCATTGCCGGCGGCGGAACGGGCGGACATCTCTATCCGGGCATCGCGGTGGCGCGCGAGCTGCTGGCGCGCGTCCCGGGCTCAGAGGTGACCTTCGTCGGCACCGCCGCAGGCATCGAGTCGCGCGTGGTGCCGCGTGAGGGTTTCACGCTGGATGTCATCCGGAGTGGCGGGCTGAAAGGCAAGTCGCTCGGCGCCCTGCTGCGCGGGTTGTGGCTGCTGCCGCAGAGCGCGATGGACGCCTGGCGGGTGCTGTCGGCGCGAAAGCCGTCGCTGGTCGTCGGGGTCGGAGGCTACAGCTCGGGACCCGTGGTGCTGCTGGCCGCGCTCCGGCACATCCCGACGCTGCTGATGGAGCAGAACGCCATGCCGGGGCTGACCAACCGGCTGCTGGCGCGTGTCGTGGATGCTGCCGCCGTGACCTACGAGGAGAGCCTGCCGTTCTTCCCGGGACGTGCCTTCATGGCGGGCAATCCGGTGCGGGATGAGTTCAACCGACTGAGTGCCGAGCCTGCAGGGGCAGGCACGGAACCCGGCGTGATGCGGGTGCTGGTCTTCGGCGGCTCGCAGGGCGCGCACGCCATCAACGCCGCGATGGTCGAGGCCGCGCCGACGCTGGCCACCTCTGGCACGCCGCTGTCCATCACGCACCAGACCGGCGAACGCGATCTGGCCGAGGTGCGCGACGGGTACCGCCGCGCGGGTCTGACGGCGCGCGTGGAGCCATTTCTCTACGCCATGGATCAGGAGATGGCTGCGGCAGACGTGGTCGTGAGCCGGGCTGGCGCGACCACGCTGGCCGAGGTGGCGGCCGCTGGCCGGGTCGCCATCCTGATTCCGTTGCCGACGGCGACCGACGACCACCAGCGGAAGAACGCAGCGGCGCTGGTGCACGCCGATGCAGCCGTGATGGTGGAGCAGCAGGGGCTGACAGGCGCAGGTCTGGCCGCGCAGATTCTGGCCCTGGCAGGCGATGCCGACCGTCGGCGGGCGATGGCGGCACGCGTGCGTCGCTTTGCGCGGCCGGATGCGGCGCGGGTCATCGTGGAGCGGGCGCTTGCGCTCGCGGGGAACTGACGTGCTGGGCCAGACACGTCACGTCCACTTCGTCGGCATCGGTGGCATCGGCATGAGCGGCATTGCCGAACTGCTGGCCAACCTCGGCTATGTCGTGAGTGGCTCGGACGCCCGCGCCTCCGAGGCGACCGAGCGCCTGTCGACGAGATTCGGCGTGACCGTGCACCTGGGCCACGACGCGGCGCACGTGAACGGCGCCGATGTCGTGGTGGTGTCCTCGGCCGTCAAGGCGTCCAACCCGGAAGTGGTGGAGGCGCGGCTGCTGGGCGTGCCGGTGATTCCGCGCGCCGAGATGCTGGCCGAGCTGATGCGGCTGCGGTTCGCCATTGCTGTCTCGGGCGCACACGGCAAGACCACCACCACGTCGATGATTGCGTGGTTGCTGGAGCGCGCCGGGCTCGACCCGACGGCCGTCATCGGGGGCCGCCTGAGCGCCTTTGGCAGCAACGCGCGGCTGGGGCAGGGCAAGTATCTGGTGGCCGAGGCGGACGAGAGCGACCGGTCGTTCCTGCTGCTCTGGCCGTCCATTGCCGTGATCACGAACATCGACCGCGAGCACATGGAGAGCTACGGCAGCTTTGCCGACCTGCAGGACGCCTTCGTCACCTTCGCCAACAAGGTGCCGTTTTATGGTGCCGTCGTCGCCTGCATCGATGACCCCTACGTGGCGGCGCTCGTGCCGCGCTGTACACGGCCGGTGGTGACCTACGGCCTGGCCTCGCCGGACGCGGACATCGAGGGCACGGACGTGGAGCTGGGCCCCTTCGGCGGCCGGTGCCAGGTGCGGCGCCGCGTGCGGAGTGCCGCGGGCGTGACCGTCGTGCCGATGGGCGAACTGCGCGTGGCCGCGCCGGGCCGGCACAACCTGCAGAACGCGCTGGCCGCCGTGGCCGTGGCTGAAGAGATTGGCGTGCCGTTTCCGGCGGTGCAGTCGGCCATGGCCGAGTTCACCGGCGCCGAGCGCCGCTTCGACCGGCGTGGCGAGGTGGACGGCGTGCTGGTGGTGGACGACTACGGCCATCACCCGACCGAGATTGCCGCCGTGCTGGCGGCTGCGCGCGTGACGCTGGAGCGGCGCATTGTCGTGGCGTTCCAGCCGCACCGCTATTCGCGCACCGCCCATCTGATGGACGAGTTCGCGCCCGCCTTTGCCGAGGCCGACGAGGTCGTCCTCACGGGCATCTATGCCGCCGGCGAAGAGCCCATTCCGGGCGTCACCGTGGAGGCGCTGGCCGACTCGCTTCGCAAGGCCGGGCGAATGGTGCATCTGGCCCCTGCGCTGGCAGACGTGGTGCCGACGCTGCTGCGCGTCACCCGCCCCGGCGATGCCGTCATCACCCTCGGCGCCGGCTCCATTGGCACCATCCCGGCCGCGCTGCTGGCCGCGCTGGCCGCCAGACAGGAGGTGCGCTGATGTCGGTGAAGGCCCCGGCCGACAAGCGCTTCCGCCGCGCGCATGTGAGCCCGGCCAGGCAGCGCCGAATGTGGCCGCCCGACTGGCGCGTGGTGCTGCGCCTGGTTGCCGTGCTGGCCATTGTTGGCTATGGCGGCTATCGCGGCGTGTCGTGGGCCATCAAGGCCGACGCCCTCGTGGTGGACAAGGTCACCGTCACAGGCAACCGCAACCTCTCGCGCGGCGAAGTGGTGGCGCTGCTCGAAGGCATTCGCGGCGAGTCGATGCTGACGCTCGACATCGAGGCGTGGCGTCAGCGGCTGCTCGATTCTCCCTGGGTGTCCGACGCGGCCATCCGGCGTCAGCTTCCCGGCACGGTGTCGGTGGCGGTGCTGGAGCGGGCGCCAATTGGCATTGCGCGCCTTGGCGACGAGCTGTACCTGGTGGACCGCGAGGGCACCGTCATTGACGCGCACGGGCCCAACTATGCCGACCTCGACCTGCCGGTGCTGACCGGACTCGAGGCCGCCAACAGCGGCAACAGCCGCGCGATCGACCACGACCGTGCCGCCCTCGTCGTGGAGGTGGTGGATGCCCTGTCGACCAGGCGTGACCTGGCCTCGCGCATCTCAGAGATTGATGTCAGCGACGCCCACGATGCGGCCGTGCTGCTGAAGGACGACCCGACCATCGTCCGGCTGGGCGACGAGAACTTCGCCCGCCGGCTCACGCAGTACATCGAGCTGGCGCCAACCCTGCGCGAGCGGGTGCCAGACCTGGACTACGTGGACGTCCGCTTCGACGAACGCGTCTATGTGCGTCCCCGGTCTGCCAAGCCGCTCGTGATGGCGAAGCCCGTCCGGACGACCGCGTTGCTCTCACCGAAGCCGTCGCCGCTCGCAGCGGCGGCCAGTGCCTCGGCCCCAACGACGCCCGCGAAGGCACCGGCAGCCCCGTCGCCGTCAGCGCCGTCCGTGCCGGCCGCGCCGCTGCAGGCACAACCGAGTGGTGCAGGCACCACTCGCAGCCCGGAGAAGACCAGCGCGTCCGTCGAGAAGGTCACGAAGACAGGCAAGGCCGCGCGCGGCAAGCGGCGGAGCAAGGCATCTGGCAGAAAGCGGGCAACGCGGCGCGCACTGGCGCGACGCGGTCAGGCCCGGGCAACACAGCAGTAGCACGGCATCGCAGGAAGGACACCGGAGTGGCTCACAGGGAACGCTACATCGTCGGCCTCGACGTCGGAACCTCTACCGTCTGTGCGGTGGTAGGGGAAACCCGGGACGACGGCGGCATCGAGATCGTCGGCCTCGGCGTGGCGGAATCGCGTGGCATCAAGCGCGGCGTCGTCGTGAACCTCGAAGCCGCCGTGGAGTCGATCAAGAAGGCCATCGAGGATGCCGAACTGATGGCCGGCATCGAGATCGACTCGGTGCATCTGGCCGTCACCGGCCCGCACGTCAAAGGCTTCAACAGCCGGGGCGTGGTGGCGGTGGCTGGCAAGAACCGCGAGATCACCCGCGAAGACGTGAAGCGCGCCATCGACGCCGCCAAGGCCGTGGCGCTGCCGTCTGGCCGCGAGGTGCTGCACGTGCTGCCGCAGGACTTCGTCATCGACGACCAGGACGGCATCGGCGCCCCGGTCGGCATGACCGGCGCGCGCCTCGAGGTGAACGTCCACATCGTCACCGGCAGCCAGAGCAGCGGGCAGAACATCATTGCCTGCGTGAACCGCGCCGGCGTGACCGTGCTCGACACCGTGATTGACCAACTGGCGGCGGCCGATGCCGTGCTGACGCCGGACGAGAAGGAGCTGGGCGTGGCGCTGGTGGACATTGGCGGCGGCACAGCCGACCTGGCCATCTTCGAGCGCGGCAGCCTGTGGCACACGGGCGTCGTGGCTATCGGCGGCGACCACTTCACCAACGACATTGCCGTGGGCCTGCGCGCACCGATTCCGGATGCCGAGAAGGTGAAGCGCAAGAGCGGCTGTGCGCTGTCGTCGATGGTGGGCGAGGACGAAACCATCGAGGTCGGCAGCGTCGGTGGTCGCAAGCCGCGCATCATGGCGCGCCGCATCCTGTCCGAAATCCTGCAGCCGCGTGCCGAGGAAGTGTTCCATCTGGTGTGGGACGAGATTCGGCGCGCCGGCTACGAGAAGGCGCTCAACTCCGGCATCGTGCTCACCGGGGGCGGCGCCATTCTCGAAGGCATGCCCGAGATTGCCGAGCAGATCTTTGATCTGCCCGTGCGCCGCGGCAGCCCGATGCACATCGGCGGCCTGGCCGATCACGTCAACAGCCCTGCCTTTGCCACCCCGGTCGGTCTGGTGCTCTATGCCCACCGCAACCGTGTGGATGACGAGCCGGGCGGTGGCGGCGCACTCAGCCGGATGGCCGGCCGTCTGCGTGGCATCTTCAAAGATTTTCTCTGAGCGTGGAACCCTTCAGGAGGCTTCGATGACCGATTTCGACCATCTCATTAGCGCCGGCGAGCGGCTGCGGCTGACGCTCGACACGGAAAAGCGCAACGGCGCCAAAATCAAGGTGGTGGGGGTGGGCGGCGGCGGCAGCAACGCCGTCAACCGCATGGTCGAAGCAGGCGTGGGCGGCGTGGAGTTCATCGTCGCCAACACGGACCTGCAGGCCCTGGACCACGCCAAGGCGTCGGTGAAGATCCAGATCGGGTCCAAGCTGACCAAGGGGCTCGGCGCGGGGGCAGACCCGAACGTCGGCCGTCAGGCGGCGCTCGAAGATACCGACAACATCATTCAGGCGCTTTCGGGCGCGGACATGATCTTCGTGACCACGGGCCTCGGCGGTGGCACCGGCACCGGCGCGGCGCCGGTGATTGCGAGCCTGGCCAGTGAACTGGGCGCGCTGACCATTGCGGTGGTGACCAAGCCGTTCAAGTTCGAGGGCAAGAAGCGCCAGATGCAGGCCGAGCGCGGCCTCGACGCGCTGCGCGAGTGCGTCGACACCATCATCACCATCCCGAACGAGCGGCTGCTCTCCATCATCGACCGC
>JAKFYA010000377.1 GCA_021731095.1 Acidobacteriota bacterium
TACACCGGGCATCCCGTCAGTCTGGATTTCCAGAACGCCGACCTCAGGGCCGTGCTCCGGGCGTTTGCCGACATCAGCGGACTGAACGTGGTGATTGACCCCGGTGTGCAGGGGTCGGTCGACGTGATGCTGACCGATGTGCCGTGGGACCAGGCCCTGGCGCTGATCCTGCGTGCCAACAAGCTGGACTGCGCCGTGGACGGCGGCATCGTGCGGGTAGCCACCACCGATGTCTTCCGCGCGGAAACCAAGGAGCGGAAAGACAAGGTGGACGCGGCGGCGGAGGCGGGCGAACTCGAGGTGCTGACCCGCGCGCTCAGCTACGCCAAAGCCGAGGAAGTGGCGGTACTCGCCAAGACGCTGCTGTCCCAGCGCGGCCAGATACAGACCGACCCGCGCACCAACACGATCATCATCAACGACCTGCCGGACCGCATCCGCAAGGCGACGGCCCTGCTCGCCACGCTTGACCAGCCGCAGCCGCAGGTCGAGATCGAGGCGCGCATCGTCCAGACCACGCGAGAGTTTGCCCGCACCCTGGGTGTGCAGTGGGGCGTCGGCGCCCGTGCCTCGCAGGCGCTGGGCAATACGTTGCCGCTGGCGTTCCCGAATCAGGCGAGCGTCACCGGTCGCACAGGTGGTAGCCAGGGGCCGGCCGGCCAGCCGGAAGATGCCACCAGCACGCTGGTGAATCTGGGCGTGCAGGGCGCGACCTCGGCGCTGGGGCTCGCCCTCGGCTCGGTGAACGGTGCCCTGAATCTGGACGTGGCGCTCTCGGCCCTCGAGCGGCAGGGACAGGGCCGACTGCTGTCGACCCCGCGCGTCGCGACCCAGAACAACGTGGAAGCGGAAATCACCCAGGGTGTGCAGGTTCCCATCCAGACGGTCGCCAACAACACGGTCACGGTGACGTTCAAGGACGCCGCGCTGACGTTGAAGGTCACACCGCAGATCACCGCGGCCAACACCGTCATCATGCGGATCTCCGTGGAGAACGCGGCGCCGGACTACAGCCGTTCGGTGAACAACATTCCCCCAATCGACACGCAGCGCGCCGTGACCCAGGTGCTGGTGACCAATGGCGAGACCACCGTCATCGGCGGCATCTACGTCAGCCGGGAGCAAAGCAGCCAGGATCGCACGCCGGGTCTGCATCGGCTCCCGTTGCTGGGCTGGCTGTTCAAGCGCGACGGTGTGACGGATGAGAGCCGTGAACTCCTCATCTTCATCACGCCGCGCATTGTGAGGATGTAGGAGTGACTACCGTGCACGCCACACACACCACGATTGCCGGCGCCCTGGCCGGTCTGGTACTGACGGTGCTGGGCACCGCCGGATGCAGCCAGTTCCTGCGGGACCAGGGCCGGTCGCCCGCGCAGGTCACCATCATGAATCTCGAGGCAGCGTCCGGCGCGCAGTCGTCCGCGTTTGGCGGGACCCTCGACTCGGACGTGATTACCAACGTCAAGCGGACTGTCGGAGGCGCCGAGGTGCGCATACCGACGGTGTTCAGTGACGTCGGCCGCGTGACGATGCGCCTGTTTCTCAAGGACCAGGGGGTGCCCGGCGTGGCCGCCTCCCCGACACCGGTCAACCAGATCACCATCAACCGCTACCGCGTGGTCTACCGGCGGAGCGATGGTCGGAACACGCCCGGTGTGGACGTCCCGTATCCCTTTGACTCGGCGACCACCTTCACCATCCCGGCCGATTCCAGCGTGACCCAGAGCTTCGAGCTCGTGCGTCATACGTCGAAGGAAGAGGCGCCCCTGGCTGACCTGCGCAGCAACAGCGTCATCATCTCGACGGTGGCCGACATCACCTTCTACGGCCGTGACCAGGCCGGCAATGACGTCACCGCCACGGGCAGCATCGGCGTGCTGTTCGGCAACTTCGGCGACCCCGACTAGGACTGGAGCTATGGATACGACCCTTGGTCTGTCACGGGCCCGACAGTTCGCCGGCGCGGCGCTCGGCGCACTCTTCGCGCTGACGCTGGCTGGCTGCAGCCTCGAGAAGCAGCAGGCGCCAGCCCTGTTGGGACCCTCTGAATTCGGACTCTCCATCGTCGCGTCGGCATCACCTGACCAGTTGCCTCGCGACGGCGCGTCAGAGTCTGTCGTCGTAGTAACCGTGCGCAACGACAAGAGCCAGCCCGTTGCCGGGCAACGCCTGGCCGTCGCCCTGGCCACCGGGACGGCACCTGGCGTGCTGCTCTCTGAGGCCGAAGTCACGACCGGCGCGGATGGACGCGCCTCGTTCTCGGTCGTGGCGCCTCCGCAGACGGCCGTCGGCGCGAGCCAGATCAGCGTGGGTATCACGCCTGTCGGAACCAACTTCGGCAATGCGGTCACGCGAACGGTCACCATCGCCCTCACCGGGACACCCAACACCGGACTGCCCGTGCCGGTCTTCACGATGACGCCCACCGCGCCCGAAGTCGCGCAGTCCGTCACCTTCGACGCGTCTGCCACTACGGACGAGGGCAGCCGGTGCGATGACCTCTGCACCTACGCCTGGGACTTCGGCGACGGCGTGACGGCGAGCGGCCGCGTCACCACGCACGCCTTCGCACAGGGACGCAGTTACACCGTGACCCTGACCGTCACGGACCGGGCAGGGACCTCGGCGTCCACGCGCCAGGTTCTGGCGGTCACCGCACCGGCCGCGCCCACGGTGACGCTGGCGGTGTCGCCCGCTGCTCCTGTGGTCGACCAGCAGGCGACGTTCACCGCCACGGCCACGGCTGCCAGCGGCCACAGCATCGTTCGCTACGACTGGAACTTCGGCGATGGCACGAGCGCGTCGACGACTGGTCGAACCGCAGTGAAGACCTTCACGACCAATCTGACCCGGGTGGTCACGGTCACCGCGGTGGACGATCTGGGTCAGACGGCCAGCGCCAGTCTGAGCGTGTCGCCGGCCTTTGCGGCCGCCGTGCCGGTGGCCAACTTCTCGATTTCGCCGACGGGTGCGGCGTCACGGGTGGGCCTCGACATCAACTTCGATGGCAGCGACTCGACCGTCGGAACCGGTGCGAGCATTGCGAGCTATGTCTGGAACTGGGGTGACGGCAATGCCATCGCCACGTCGAGCTCGCCGCGCATCTCCCACTCGTTCGCCGCCGAAGGCACCTACAGCGTCAGGCTGACGGTGACCGACAGTCTGGGTCGGACCGCGACGGTCGTGAAGACCGTGACCATCCTGCCGTAACCCACCATCCGCCACGCCGGAATTTCAGACATAATTCCGGCGTGGCCTCCACACCTCCTCTCCACGAACTGGAGCGCCGGGTCGCCCGTGACCCGGCATCGGTTTCCTTCGCGCTTCTGGCAGAGGAATATCGCCGCCTCGGTCGGCTGGACGACGCCATCCGGATCGCCCGTGACGGACTGCTGAGGCACCCGGACTATGCGTCGGCGCGGGTCACGCTTGGCCGTGCGCTCATGGCGCAGGGCAGCGTGGCGGCCGCCCGGCGGGAACTCGAAGCCGTGCTGGTGCTGGCGCCCGAGAACCTGGCGGCCATACGGGCGCTGGCCGATTTGCACGACACCGACCCTGGTGTCGCGCCGCCGCCATCACCCCCGGGAACACCCGCCCTACCTGCCTGGCAGGAGCGCCAGACGCCGACTGGGCCGTTTTCGTGGGCGGCACCGGACGCGCCGCGGGCGGCTCCCCCCGAGCGCCATCCGTTCTTCGCGCCGCGGTCTCCCGAGGACGTGCGGCCGTCTGGTCCCCTGGCCGCAGTGGGCCCGACCCAGGGGGCCTCGTTGTGGGGGCTCCCGGTCCCGTCGCCGGGTCCGGCCGAGCGTGACCAGCTATTGCCGGACCAGACTGTGCTGGACCAGGCTGTGCCGGCTCAGATGGTGCCGGACCAGCCGATTCCGGCTGAGGTGGAGCCGGACCAGACCGTGCCTGCTCAGGCAGTGCCGGACTGGCACCTGTCGGCAGACTCCGCAGACACCGCGCCGGTGTCTCCGGAACCCGCGCCTGCCGGGGTGTGGGAGGGGCCTCCCGTCGAGCCCCTGGATAGCGGCGACTGGTTGCACACTGACCCGAGCGGGAACCTGTCCCCTCAGGAGGCGTGGGTCACGTTCGAGCCGGTCCCTCCCATGTGGGTCGAGGAGGCACCTGGAGAGGACGTGCAGGTCGAGGCGCTGTCGTCAGCACCGGAAGGGGTGGAGCCGAGCCACCCCCTCCCAGCGCCCTCTGCTCCAGATGTTGACGCAGAGGCCCTGGTTCGGCTGGAGTCGTGGCTGGCAGTGGTTCAGGCTGATCGGGCGGTCCGGCAGTCCATGAGGTGGTGAGATGCAGCGCGTACCAGGTGAGGCCCTCGGGCAACGGCAAGCGGCAGTGCGCCAGGCCATGGCGGGGTTGGGAGTGGACAGCCTGCTGGTCACGAGCCTGCCGAACGTGTTCTACCTGACGGGCCACGAGGGCAGCGCCGGCGTGGCGCTGCTCACGGCAACCCGGTCGCAGCTGTATGTCGACCCGAGATATGCCGAGGCTGTCGCGCAACTCCAGGCCTCACCGGCGGCACCTCCGGGACTGGAGGTCCGGATTGTCCCGGGGAGCTATGACCAGGCCATCGTGGACGGCCTCATCGACCTCGGAGTGACGCGGGTCGGGGTAGAGGCCGGCCACCTGACGGTGGCGCGCCATCGGTGGTTCCTGTCGGCCCTGGCTCAGGCGGCTCCCACAGTCGAGCTGGTGGCGACCGAGGGGCTCCTGGAGGACGCAAGGGCCGTCAAGGACACCCACGAGATTGCGCTCCTCCGTCAGTCGTGCCTCGGGTTGACCGCCGTGGCCGAGGCGGCCTTCCGCGCGGTTCGTGCCGGTGCGACCGAACGGGAGGTGGCGGGTGCCATCGAGCAGGGCCTTCGGTCTGGCGGGTACGCCCGACCGGCGTTCGATACCATCGTCGGATCAGGTCCCAACGGGGCCCTGCCGCACTATCGGGCAGGGGAGCGCCGGCTTGAGCGCGGCGACCTGGTGGTGCTGGACTTCGGTGGGGTCTTGGACGGATACTGCTCCGACCTGACCCGGACGGTGGCTGTGGGCGAAGCCAACGCGAAAGCCAGGGAGGTCTATGCCGCCGTGCTGGCTGCCCAGCAGGCGGGGATCGAGGCCGTCAGGCCGGGCATTCCGGCCTCTGCGGTCGATGCTGCCGCCAGGCAGGAACTGGCGCAGCGAGGGTTTGGTGACGCCTTTACCCATGGAACAGGTCATGGGTTGGGGATCGACGTGCACGAGTTGCCGCGCGTGTCCCGCGCCCGGTCCGACAGTTCAGCCCCAGAGGGGTTGCTGAGGCCGGGGATGGTGGTGACCATCGAGCCAGGCGCCTATCTCCCCGGATGGGGTGGGGTGCGGATCGAAGATGACGTGCTGGTGACAGAAAATGGGTACGAGGTGCTGACCTCGGTGACCCGAGAGCTGCTGACGCTGTGATGGATTTTGACGAACTGAAAAGCATTCTTGACCTGGTGCGCGAGCACGAGCTGTCGGATTTCGAACTCGAGCGCGAAGGCTTCAAGATCCGCATCCGCAAGGGGGCTGGCGGGCAGCTGACGACGGCCCTCCCGGTGATGTCCCATGCCCCGGCTCCCGTCGCCGTGGCTCCGGTGGCGCCCGCGCCAACCGCCGCGGCAGTCGCGGCCGCCCAGGACGCGCAGGATGCGGCAGACTTTGCCGTGCTGACGTCGCCAATCGTTGGCACGTTCTACCGTGCCGCCGAGCCTGGTGCCGCGCCGTTCGCCGAGGTGGGCGCAGTCGTGAAGAAGGGCCAGGTGCTCTGCATCATCGAGGCGATGAAGCTGATGAACGAAATCAACTCCGACGCCGACGGGGAAGTGGTCAAGATTTACGTGGAGAACGGGCAGCCCGTGCAGTATGGCGAGCGGCTCTTCGCCATCAAGCCACGCAATGTTTAAGAAAATCCTGATCGCCAACCGGGGCGAAATCGCGATGCGGATTCTCGTGGCCTGCCGCGAGATGGGCATCAAGACCGTTGCGGTCTACTCGGAGGCCGACGAGAACGCCCTCCATGTGAAGTACGCGGACGAGGACATCTGCATCGGGCCGCCGCGCAGCGCCGACAGCTATCTGAATGTGCCGGCGATCATCAGCGCCGCAGAAATCACGGGTGCGGATGCGATCCACCCTGGCTATGGGTTTCTGTCCGAGAGCGCCTACTTCGCCGAGGTCTGCGAGGCGTGCCACGTGCGCTTCATCGGCCCCGACCCCAGTGTGATCAAGCTGATGGGCGACAAATCGCGCGCGCGCCGCGCGATGAAGAAGGCCGGTCTGCCGATGTTGCCGGGCAGCGACGGTCCCGTCGAGAACGAGGACAAGGCCATCAAGCTCGCGCGGGACATCGGTTACCCGGTCATCATCAAGGCCGTGGCCGGGGGTGGTGGTCGCGGCATGCGCGTCGTGCGCAATCCCGACGACCTCACGCATGCGATCCGGACCGCGCAGCGGGAGGCCGAGGCCGCTTTCGGTGTGGGAGACGTCTACATCGAGAAGTACCTCGAGAGCCCGAAGCACATCGAGTTCCAGATTCTTGGCGATCACCACGGGAACGTGGTGCATCTGGGCGAGCGCGAGTGCTCCGTGCAGCGCCGTCACCAGAAGCTCATCGAAGAATCGCCGTCGCCCGTGCTGAGCGACAAGCTCCGGAAGAAGATGGGCGCGGCCGTCGTGGACGCGGCGCGGGCGGTGCAGTACACCAACGCCGGCACGTTCGAGTTCCTGATGGACGCCGAGAACCGCTTCTACTTCATGGAGGTCAACACCCGCCTCCAGGTCGAACACCCGGTGACCGAATTCGTGACCGGCGTCGACATCGTGAAGGAACAGATCCGGATTGCGGCCGGAGAGCGACTCTCGTTCAAGCAGAGCGACGTGGTCTTCACCGGCCACTCCATCGAGTGCCGCATCAACGCCGAGGATCCGGTCAGTTTCCGGCCGTCTCCCGGTCTCATCCGCACCTTCCAGCTGTCGACCGGTCCCGGCGTGCGTGTCGATACCGCCGCCCATGCCGACTGCACCATCCCCCCCTACTACGACTCGCTGATTGCCAAGGTCATCGTCTATGGCCGCGACCGTGCGGAGGCCATTGCCCGCATGAAGCGGACGCTCGAGATGAGTGTCATCGAAGGCATCCAGACGACGATTCCGCTGCACCTGCGCATCCTGGCCGACCCGGAGTTCGTGGCAGGCAAGATGACCACGCATTTCATGGAGCGCCTTGTCGAATCCAAGCCCGCCAGCGGAAAGCTCGCCGCCGCCGGCTGAGTGGATGCTGTCTCCGCTCTACGTCATCGTTGACGTGGACGCGAGCGCCCGGCGGGGATGGGACCCCGCCGCCTTCTGTCGTGCCTGCCTGGATGGTGGAGCCCGCCTCCTGCAGGTGCGGGCCAAGTCCCTGCCCGGCGGAGCCTTTCTCAGGCTGCTGGATGAGGTGGTCGCGATGGCCGCCCCTCTTGGCGCCACGCTCATCGTCAATGATCGGGCCGATCTGGCGTGTGCCGCTGGCGCCAGTGGGGTGCACGTGGGGCAGGACGACCTGCCTGTGGCAGCTGCCCGCAGCCTCCTCGGGCCGACGGCCGTGATCGGCCTGTCCACCCATTCCGTGTCGCAGGCGCAGACGGCGGCCACGCAGGCGATCTCCTATGTGGCTGTCGGGCCGGTCTTCGACACGGCGACCAAAGACACAGGCTACGCGGCCGTTGGATTGGCCCTGGTGGCGGACGCGCGCCGGGTTGTCCCGGCGGCGGTGCCACTGGTCGGCATCGGTGGCATCACGCTGGAACAGGCCGGTCAGGTCCTCGAAGCGGGCGCGACCTCCGTGGCCGTCATATCGGACCTGCTCACAGACAACCCTGTCGCACGGGTCCGGTCCTATCTCGACCGGCTCGGCCAGGCCCGCTTGTTATAATTCCGCACCGCAGCATCTGCCACGCCCCACGGAGGAGTCACGCGATGTCGATGTCCCGTCAGTTGTTTGCCACCAAGCCCTTGAGCGTCCTGCTCGAGGAACTGCAGGGTGAGCAACGTCTTCGCCGAATCCTGGGACCTGTCCAGTTGTCCGCACTCGGCATCGGCGCCATCATCGGTGCCGGCATCTTCGTGGCCACCGGTTCGGCGGCGCACAACGTCGCCGGTCCCGCCCTGATGCTCTCCTACGTGGTCGCTGGCATCACCTGCATCTTCGCGGCGCTCTGCTATGCCGAGTTCGCGGCCATGGTGCCGGTGGCCGGCTCGGCCTACACCTATGCCTATGCCACCCTGGGGGAGATGTTTGCCTGGATCATCGGCTGGGATCTCATCCTCGAGTACGCGGTTGGCGCGGCCACGGTGGCGAATGGGTGGTCGGGCTACTTCCAGAGCGTGATCGCGAAATTTGGCATCCAGTTGCCGGCTGCGCTGGCCGGTCCGCCGATTGTGTATGACGCGGCGCATGGTCACTTCGTCGCCACGCAGGGCATCGTGAATCTGCCCGCGGTGATCGTGGTGGCCGTGGTGACCTGGGTGCTGGTGAAGGGCATTCAGGAAAGCGCCAGCTTCAATGCGGCGATGGTCGGTCTGAAGGTGGCGGCGGTCTTCTTCGTCATTCTCGTCGGGGCGTTCTATGTGAACCCGGAGAACTGGCATCCGTTTGCGCCCTACGGCATGAGCGGGCTGAGCTTCTTCGGCAAGCCGCTGATGGGACAGGTCAATACAGGCGGTCAGCCCGTCGGCATGCTGGCCGGCGCCGCCATCATCTTCTTTGCCTATATCGGGTTCGACTCGGTGTCGACCCACGCTGAGGAGGCGAAGAACCCAAGACGGGATGTTCCCATCGGGATCATCTCCTCACTGGTCATCTGCACCGTGCTGTACATCGCGGTCGTCGCCGTGCTCACCGGCATGGTGCCCTACGACCGGATCAGCGTGGACGCCGGCGTGTCGGATGCGTTCAAACAGGCCGGGCTGCCCTGGGCCGAGTTCATCATCGCAGCGGCAGGTGTGGCCGGTATCACGTCCGTGCTGCTCGTCCTGATGCTGTCGGCGCCGCGCGTCTTTCTGGCGATGGCACGGGACGGGATGGTGCCGAAGTCGTTCTTTGGCGACGTGCACCCGAAGTTCAAGACGCCCTGGAAATCGACCATCCTGATCGGCGTGTTCGTCGTCTTCCTGGCCGGGTTCCTGCCCATTGACGCGCTCCTGCACATGACCAACATCGGGACGCTGTTTGCATTCCTGATCGTGTGTGCGGCGGTGCTCATCATGCGTCGGACCAACCCGGATGCGGAGCGCCCGTTCCGGGCCCCCTTCTATCCGGTGGTGCCGATTCTCGGCATCCTGAGTTGTCTGATGCTCATGTTTTCGCTGCCGGTGGAGAACTGGTACCGGTTGCTCGGCTGGTTGCTCATCGGTTTTGTCATCTACTTCGGCTACGGCTATCGCCACAGCGCTGTCCGGGCCCATCTGCAGAAGGAATCGTGATGTCGGCACGGCTGCTCGACGGCGTGGCGCTGGCCAGGCGGCTGCAACAGGACCTGGGGCCGCGGGTGGCGGCGTTCACCACGCGGCATGGGCGTCCGCCGGGACTCGGCATCGTGCTCGTGGGCGACGACCCGGCCTCGCAGGTGTATGTCCGCAACAAGGTCAGGACGGGGCAGGAGGTGGGTTTCCGCGTTGACCTCGAGCGCCTGCCTGCGACGGCCACGCTCGACGAGGTCCTGGCTGTGGTGGCGCGTCTGAATGCGAGTGACGCGCACGATGGCATCCTGGTCCAGTCGCCCTTGCCTGCGTCCATGGGCCACGACGCCGAGCAGCGCGTCTTCGACGCCATCACCGTGCAGAAGGACGTGGATGGCTTTTCCCCGGCCAGCGTCGGCCTGCTGTCACAGAACCGTGCGGCGATTGCGGCTGGCACGCCGTCCGGCGTGATCGAGTTGCTGCTTGCCGAGGGCATCGAAATGGCGGGGCGCCACGCCGTCGTGGTGGGACGCAGCGACATCGTGGGCAAGCCGATGGCACTCCTGCTGCTGCACAGGAATGCCACCGTCACCATCTGCCACTCCCGTACCCGGGACCTCCCGGCCATCTGTCGTCAGGCGGACATCCTCGTGGCGGCGGTCGGTCGGCCAGGCCTGGTGACCGCTGACTGGGTCAAGCCTGGCGCCACGGTCGTGGATGTGGGCATCAATCGCGTCACGGATCCGGAGGTGGCGGCGGCTCTGTTCCCTGAAGGTCATCCGCGTCTCGCGGTGTTCCGCGACAAGGGCTCTGTCCTCGTGGGTGATGTGCACCCGAACGTGGCGGATGTTGCAGGGGCGCTGACTCCGGTGCCTGGCGGCGTGGGCCCGCTGACCATTGCCATGCTGATGCGGAACACGCTGACTGCGGCACTGGTCCGCGCGGGAGAGCCGGTGGCCTAGTGGCCACTCCCGGCACGCGACGGGTCGGGCTCACCGGCGGGATCGCCACCGGCAAGAGTCACGTACGGGAGCGGTTGGCCGCACGTGGCATTCCCACCATCGACGCGGATGTCCTGGCTCGGGCAGCCGTGGCGCCGGGCACGGAGGGGCTGCGTCAGGTGGCAGCCCGTTTCGGAGCGGCGGTCCTGACCGCGGCGGGTGCGCTCGACCGGGCGGCTCTTGGCGCGCTGGTGTTTTCCGATGAGGCGGGACGCCGGGACCTCGAGGCCATCATCCACCCATGGGTCCAGCACGCCATCTCCGACTGGTTTGCGGCGCTGCCGGCGACGTGTCCCTATGCGGTGGCGGACGTACCCTTGCTGTTTGAGGCGGGGTTCGACGCGGGGTACGACCGCATCATCGTGACGGCCTGCACGCCGCGCACCCAGCTCAGCCGGGTCATGGCCAGAGACGGATTGTCTGATACCGAGGCACGCCGGAGGATTGCCGCCCAGTGGCCCCTGGCTGACAAGGTCAGACGGGCG
>JAKFYA010000396.1 GCA_021731095.1 Acidobacteriota bacterium
GGAACGCCTCCGTGTTGCTGCAGGACGAGATCTCGCGGAACGTGTTCTGGCTTGGCAGCCAGACCTCGATGTCGTAGGTCTTGGCCGAGGCGAAGCCCATGTCGCCCGTGCAGAGCAGGATGGTGCGATAGGGCAACTCGAGGCGCTTGAGAATCTCCTCGGCGTTCAGCGTCAGGCGTTCGAGTTCGGCAAAGGACTGGTCCGGCGTGGTGAACGCCATCATCTCGACCTTGTCGAACTGGTGTTGCCGGATGAGCCCGCGCACATCCGCGCCATAGGAGCCGGCTTCACTGCGGAAGCACGGCGTGTAGGCGGTGTAGCGGATGGGCAGATCTTTCGCGTCCAGGATTTCGCCGCGATGCAGGTTGGTCAGCGGCACCTCAGCGGTTGGAATCATGTAGAGATCCCACTCGCCTGCCAGCTTGAAGAGGTCCTGTTCGAACTTGGGCAGGTTTCCCGTGCCGGTCAGCGAGGCCGTGTTGGCCATGAACGGCGGCTCGACTTCGGTGTAGCCATGCTCCGTCGTGTGGAGCTGCAGCATGAAGTTGATGAGCGCGCGGGCCAGTCTGGCGCCCGCGCCCATGAGCACCGAAAAGCGGGCGCCCGCGATCTTTGTGCCACGTTCGAAGTCGATGATGCCCAGCGCGGGCCCGAGGTCCCAGTGCGCCTGCGGTGCAAAATCGAACTGCTTCGGGGCGCCATGTCGCCGAACCTCGACGTTGTCTGCCGCGCTGCGTCCCTGCGGCACCGACGCGTGTGGAATGTTCGGAATGACCAGGAGGCCCTGATTGCGTCGCTGTTCTACCTGTGCCAGCTCGATGTCGAGCTGTTTGATGCGGGCGCCCCGCTGCCGGCCAGCCTCGTGCAGGGCCGTGACATCCAACCCCTGGCGCTTGGCGCGCGCCACCTCATCGCCGGCCGCATTCTGTTCGCGCTTGAGCCCTTCAAGCTCGGGCAGCAGCCGGCGTCGGCGCGTCTCGAGCGCCGAGAGTTCTTCAAGTTCGGCGGTCAGGTCGGCTCCGCGCCTGGCGAGGGCCTCACGGACCAGTTCACGGTTGTCGCGGAAGATGGCTGGGTCGATCATCCGTGGTCGATTCTACCTGAGTTAGCATGGCTCACATGACCACTCCGGTCCGAAAGGCCGTCTTCCCCGCCGCGGGCCTCGGCACGCGCTTTCTCCCGGCCACCAAAGCCCAGCCGAAGGAAATGCTGGTGCTGGTCGACAAGCCGGTCATCCAGTACGGCGTCGAGGAGGCGGTCGAGTCCGGCGTGGACAACATCGTCATCGTGACCGGTCGCGGCAAGAACGCCATCGAAGATCACTTCGACGCCAACATTGAACTGGAAAGCTTTCTCGAGCAGCGCGGCAAGACGCAGTTGCTGGAGGAGATTCGGAAGATTACGCGCCTGATTCAGGTGGCGTACGTGCGGCAGGGTGAGCCGCTCGGGCTGGGCCACGCGGTGCTCGTGACCAAGAATCTGGTCAACAACGAACCGTTCGCGGTGATTCTCGGTGATGACGTCATCGACGCCAGGCCGCCTGCGCTGAAGCAGATGATTGACGTCTACAACCGTGTGGACGGTCCGGTTCTGGCCGTCGAGCGGGTGCCGATGGAGGACGTCTCGAGCTACGGCATCGTCGCGATTGACGAGAGTGCCGAGCTCGGTCCCGGTGTGCACCGCATCGTGGATCTGGTCGAGAAGCCGAAGCGCGAGGACGCGCCCTCGAATCTGGCCATCATCGGCCGCTACATCCTGACGCCGGACATCTTCCCGGCCCTGGAGGAGACGGCACGCGACGGGTCTGGCGAGATTCAGCTGACGGACGGGCTTCGGCGTCTACTCAAGACGCGACCCATCTACGCCTGCGAGATCAACGGCGTGCGACACGACACCGGGAACAAGCTCGGCTTCCTGAAGGCGGTGGTGTACTTCGCGATGCGGCGGCCGGATCTGGCCGAACCATTCCGGCGCTACCTGGAGTCGCTGAATCTGAACGGACACTAAGGCGCGTCCGAGCTCGGGAGGGTTCAGGTGGTCGGCTTGGTGGGTGTGGTCGCTGCAGGCGCCGCTGCCGGAGTGGACGCCGGCGCTGACGCGCTCGTATCTGCGCTCTTGGCGCTGTCACCTGAGCTGGACTTCTCGGACGATCCGGACTCTGACGAGGTACCTGCCCCCGAACCACCCTTGCGGGCATAGTCGGTGATGTACCACCCTGCGCCCTTGAACTGGATGGCGGGCGAGGAGAGCAGCCTGCGAACCGGCCCCTTCCCGCACGTGGCACACACCTCCGGGCCTGGATCCGAGAATCGCTGAATCTGCTCGAAGCGCTGACCGCAGGCGTCGCACTGATATTCGTAGAGTGGCATCTTCTACTCCAGAATCGCGTCGGCATCTGCGCCGAGCATGAGTTGACGGTGAGCCCAGAAGGGCGCCGCCCCCTGTGCCAGCAGCGTGTCGTGGAAGGTGCGCAGGGAAAATCTGGCACCCAGTTCTTCTTCGGAGTCACGCCGCAGCTTCAGCAGCATCTGCTTGCCGAGCGCGTAGACGACGTACATCGGGTCAAACGTCCCGCGCTCGGCCTCGCGCCTGGCGGTCAGCTCCTCGAGAAACGCTTCATCCCGGAATATCCGGACGCCCTGCTCGACCGAGAGATCCTCGCAGTGGAGGCGGATGGCCACCACACACCGGGCCAGCCTGACGAGTGCTTTGGAGAGCTGGCCGAGTCGGATGAGCACGTCACCTTTGCGGAAACCCGCATCGACCACCATCTGCTCGCAGTAGTGGGCCCAGCCCTCGATGCTCGTTCCGGAGGCGAAGAAGCGGGATTTCCGAACCTTCGAGTCGACCTCGCGGAGGCGCTGGGCGTAGAGGTAGTGTCCCGGATAGGTCTCGTGAATCGTGATGTTCCAGAGCGTCGGGTAGTTGAAGTCGCGCAGGTATTCCTGCTGACGCTCCTCGTTCCACGACCGGTCCACATCGGTCAGGTAGAAGTAGGCGCGTGACGGCCGGGACTCGAAAGGCCCTGGCGTCCACATGCTCGCTGAGGCCCAGCGGTAGAACCCGGGTGAGGGCGCAGTGACCACGCCGTCGCCGCCTGGCATCGAGACCAGGTTGTGCTTGTTCAGGAAATCAACGACTTCCTTGACCTGCTCTGCAGCCGTCTTCACCAGGGTACCGGCAGGTGGATGATCCAGCTTGGCCTTGCGCCAGATCTCCAGTGGATCCCCAGTGCCCAGCTTGCCGGCGGCTTCCCGGAACTGCTCCTGGACCTCGTTGAGCTCGCGGAGCACGATCTGCAGCAGTCTGTCGGCGTCCAGTCCGATGCCCTCTTCGAGTTTCAGCTTCTGCTCGAAATTGGCCCGGCCCAGCCGGAAGGATGCCTTGGCTTTTGGAGCGAGTTCCGTTTCCAGGTACCCCTGGTAGTCACGAATGGCGTTGACGGCCTCGGTGGAGGCGTCCGCCAGGTCTCCGAGCAGGTGCAGGTCGTCCAGGGTCGAGAACGCGCGTGGCAGATCGCGTTCGATCAGGTCGACGATGCCGCGCCAGGTATCCTGCGCCACCTTGACGAAGATGCCGGCTGGCTCCTTGATGTTGTCGCGGGCTGCCTGGACAAAGCGTGGGACTTGCCGCAGCTTCGACAGGATTCGCTGGCCCCGATCTTTCTCGGGTGCATGGGCAAACAGCATCTGGCCAGCGAGGCTGGAGGCCAGAATGTCGGCGTAGTACTGGGGGCTGCGCTCCCAGGTGCGGACCTGATCCAGGTCGAAGACGCGCGCCTCGAGGTTGGCTCCGACGATTCGGTGGTCAACCTGTTCGCGCGGCGACAGGTGCGACGGCTCGATCTGGCGCAATCGCCGGCCGAAGCCGGCAAGGGTACGCAGGTGTGCCTCAACCGCGGGGCGGCTGAGGTCTTCAAGGAGGTCGTCGTTGAGGTGGACGCCGTCCAGGCTCGCGCTTCCTGGCGCAACCTCCTGGAGGTGCGTCAGAAAGTCGTCGACGAAATGAGGAAAGGGTTCCGACGGATACATGCCTGAACGGGAATGCGGCTCGTGCTCGCCGCTGGCCTCCGCGAGGCCATTAGGATCGGGCGAGCGCCCAGTCGCCAATGGTACAATAACCAACCGCCCAATGTCCGGCACGTTGTACCTGGTCGCCACGCCAATCGGCAACCTTGAGGACATTACCCTTCGCGCCTTGCGTGTCCTCCGGTTGGTCAACGTGATTGCAGCCGAGGACACTCGCCGCACGGCCCAGTTGCTCGCCCATTTCGGTATCGAGACGAAGATGGTGAGCTGTCATCAGCACAACCAGCAGGCGCGCATACCTGAGCTGATTGGCCGGCTTCGGAGCGGGGAGAGCGTGGCGGTGGTCAGCGACGCAGGTACTCCGGGCATTGCGGATCCAGGCCTTGAGCTGGTGCAGGCCTGTGTGGCGGCCGGTATTACCGTGGATGCCCTACCTGGAGCCAGTGCGGTCTTGACTGCGGCCGTGCTGTCAGGTTTTTCCACAGGTGATCTCACCTTCCTGGGGTTCCCACCACATAGGGGTAATGATAGAAAGAAGTGGTTTGAGGGGCTGGCAGAGCGGTCTGGCACCCTCGTGCTTCTGGAGAGTCCCCACCGGATCGAGTCGTGCCTCGCTGGGATTGCCTCTGTTTCTGTCGATAGACCAATTATGGTTGGGCGTGAGCTGACCAAGCTGCACCAGACCCTCTACAGAGGAACTGCAGGCGAGATTCTGGAACAAATAGGCCAGCCAAAGGGTGAGTTCACTGTGGTGCTCGGTCCATGGCGCGCGGCCGCCGAGCCAATGGCGCCCCTGTCTCCAGCGACTGCGGTCGAAGAGCTTGGTGAAATAACAGAAAAACTTGGCCTTGGTAGACGGGCCGCACTGGCGGAGTTGGCGAGACGGCATGGTCTCAGGCCAAATGAGGCCTATATGCTCATTGAACAGGCCAAAAGTGTGTCTAATGACCAATAAAGAGGGCGTCACTGAGGTGCACGTGGTGATCCTGGCCGCGGGTCAGGGCACACGCATGAAATCCACCCTGCCAAAGGTGCTGCACAAAGTGTGTGGACAGTCGATGCTGTCGCGGGTGGTCCGATCGGCGCGTAGCCTGAATCCTGCGTCGATTACTGTGGTCGTGGGGCACCAGGCTGAGCAGGTGCGTGCGGCATGCGAGGGAGAGTCGCGGATAGGATTCGTCGTCCAGGAGCCCCAACTCGGAACCGCGCATGCCCTGCGCCAGGCTGAACCGGTGCTGACCGGGAAGTCCGGAACTCTGGTGTTGCTGTCTGGGGACGTACCGTTGCTGAAAGGCCACACTCTTCTGGGGCTGGTTGAGGCCCACACGCGGGCTGGTGCTGCGGCGACCGTCATGACGGCTGAAGTAGACCAGCCCTATGGTTATGGCCGGATTGTACGGACAGGTGGCGCCATTGCCCGTATCGTAGAGCAACGGGACGCGTCACCGGAGCAGGCACGGATTCGCGAGATCAACGCCGGGATTTACGCCTTCGATCTGAAGCCTCTCTGGAGCGCCCTGGCCGGCATTGCCTCGGCCAACGCCCAGGGCGAGTACTACCTCACAGACCTGATTTCCATCTACCGCAGGCAGAAGCTGGCGGTTGAGACCCTCCAGGTTGGAGATCCGCAGGACGTTCGCGGCGTGAACAGCCGCTCGGAGCTGGCAGACGTGGGCAAAGTGGTTCGACAGCAGAAGAACGCCGAGTTGATGGCGGCAGGTGTGACCTTGATCGATCCGGACACCACTTATGTCGAGGAGAACGTCGAGGTCGGTGCAGATACGGTCATCCATCCCGGTGTCTATCTTGAGGGCACCACGCGCGTGGGCAGCGCCTGCGAGATTGAGGCGAATGTCCGGCTGATCGACTCGGTCGTCGGAAACCACGTGACCATCAGGAACTTCTGCGTTCTGAATGGCGCGGTCGTTGCAGACGGTGCGGTGATTGGTCCTTTCGCGCACCTGCGTCCGGCAACGGAGGTTGGCCAGGGAGCGCGGGTGGGCAACTTCGTTGAACTCAAGAAGACGGTGCTGGGTCCCGGGTCCAAGGCCAACCATCTGTCCTATCTTGGCGATGCCGTGATTGGCGCGCAGGTAAATGTCGGCGCCGGCACCATCACGTGCAACTACGATGGCGTGAACAAGCACCGCACGGTCATTGAAGACGGCGCCTTCATTGGGAGCGATACCCAGCTCATCGCTCCAGTTCGCGTGGGCAAGGGCGCCTATGTGGGTGCCGGATCGTCAATCACCGGCGACGTCCCTGACGGTGCGCTCGGGATATCCCGGGGCCGACAGACAAATGTCGAGGGATGGGCAGAGCGCAAGAAGTCCGGGGCCGGCGGCACCGGCGAATAGCAAACGGGGTCTCCTTATGTGCGGCATCATTGGCTACATCGGGTCCAAACCCGTCGTTCCCGTCCTGGTGGAGGGGTTGCGGCGAATGGAATATCGGGGCTACGACTCTGCGGGCGTGGCCGTCATCGGACCCGACGGGCTGTCGTTGCGCCGGTCTGCCGGCAAGCTGGCCAATCTCGAGGCGGCCATCGCGGCGAGCCCGGTTGATGGCGCCTACGGCGTGGGACACACGCGCTGGGCCACACATGGTCGCCCGACCGAAGAGAATGCCCACCCACACCGGGACTGCACGGGACGCATTGTCGTCGTGCACAACGGCATCATCGAGAACTACCTCGAGCTGAAGCGGGAACTGCAAGGGCAAGGGCACATCTTCAAGACCGAAACCGACACCGAGATCGTTGCGCACCTGGTGGAACGCGAATCCAGGAACGACGGCCTGGAGAATGCCGTTCGACGCGCGCTTGCCCTGATGCGGGGCATGTTCGCGCTGGTGCTTGTCTCCGTAGACGATCCCGGCAAGATCGTGGCGGTGCGGAACGGGCCGCCGATCGTCGTCGGTCTTGGCGAGAACGAGTTCTTTGTCGCCTCTGATATTCCCGCCATCCTGAGTCACACGCGCGACGTGGTGTTCATGGCCGATGAAGAGATGGCCATCATTACGGCCACAGGCGTCGTGTTCACGGACTACGCCGGACAGTCCATCGAGAAGAAGTCTCAACGGGTGCTGTGGGACCCGCTGATGGCCGAGAAGGCTGGGCATCGCCACTTCATGCTCAAGGAGATCCACGATCAGCCGACCGCGGCGCGAGACACGATTCTTGGCCGCGTCTCGCTCGACAGCGGGCGCGTGTTCCTGGAAGAGCTGAACCTGTCGGACGAGGCCTGCCAGTCCATCGAGAAGGTACTGATCGTGGCGTGCGGGACGTCCTGGCACGCAGCGCTGGTTGGCAAGTACCTCATCGAATCCCTGGCGCAGATTCCGGTCGAGGTTGATTACGGTTCGGAATATCGCTACCGCAACCCGATTGTGTCGACGAACACACTGGCCGTGGTGATCACCCAGTCTGGTGAGACAGCAGACACGCTGGCCGCCCTGCGCGAGGCCAAACGCAAGGGTGCACGGAGCGTGGCCATCTGCAACGTGGTTGGCAGCATGGCGACGCGTGAGGCCGACGGCACCGTCTATACGCACGCTGGGCCGGAGATCGGTGTGGCCTCCACCAAGGCGTTCACCTCGCAACTGGTGGCCCTGGACCTCCTGGCACTCTACCTGGCACAGGTTCGAGGCGCACTGGCCGCGGCAGACATCCACGCCCACATTGCCGAACTGCTCCAGTTGCCACAGATCCTCGAACAGGCCATCAAGGCATCAGGCGCCATGGAACGACTGGCCGAGCGTTTCTCGACGCGGTCTGACTTCCTGTTTCTTGGGCGCGGCATTCACTACCCGATTGCCCTTGAGGGTGCCCTCAAGCTGAAGGAGATTTCATACATCCATGCGGAGGGCTACCCTGCTGGCGAGATGAAGCACGGACCCATCGCCCTCATCGACGAGCAGATGCCGGTGGTGGCCATTGCGCCAGCCGATCATGTGTTCGAGAAGATGGTGGGCAACGTGCAGGAAGCCAAGGCACGGGGTGGCTCGGTGATTGCCATCACCACCGCGGGTGACGACCGCATGAGCGAGGTGCTCGACCCGAGCAAGGATGCCATCGTGGCGATGCCTGCCACGGCTCCGTTGCTCACGCCCATCGTGATGACCATTCCCTTGCAGTTGCTCGCGTACCACATCGCGGTTCGCCGGGGATGTGATGTGGATCAGCCGAGGAACCTTGCGAAGAGCGTCACGGTAGAATAGCGGCTTGGATTTCGCATCAGGCCTCAACCCCGAACAGCAGCAGGCAGTACTCACCACAGACGGCCCGCTGCTGATTCTTGCGGGAGCCGGCTCCGGCAAGACCCGCGTCATCGCACACCGCATCGCCCATCTGGTGTCCAGTGGTCTGGCGCAGCCTGATCAACTGCTCGCCGTGACCTTTACCAACAAGGCCGCAGAAGAGATGCGGAGCCGCGTCGAGTCGCTGCTCGGCATGAGTTGCCGTGGCATGTGGATCTCGACCTTCCACGCGCTGTGCGCCAGGGTGCTGCGACGCGAGGCGACTCACATTGGGCTGTCCAGAGACTTCGTGATCTACGACTCGGCCGACCAGTTGTCGGTGATGAAGTCGGCTATCAAGGAGCTGGGCGCGGATGAGACTGCGCTCCAGCCGAGAGCCGTCCTGTCACGCATCAGCGCTGCGAAGAACCGTATGGAAGGTCCTGAGTCCTTCGAGAGTGCGGCCTGGAACCCACGGGAGGGACAGATAGGCAAGTTGTATGCGGCCTACGTCGAGGCGCTCACCGACGCGAACGCGCTGGACTTCGATGATCTCCTGCTGAAGACCGTCGAACTGTTCCAGAAGGCGGAACCTGTCCGGCTGCGCTACGCCACGCAGTTCAGGTACCTCATGGTGGATGAGTATCAGGACACGAATCGTCCTCAGTACCTGCTGATTGAGCGTCTGGCGGAAACGCACCGAAATCTGTGCGTGGTGGGCGACCCTGACCAGTCCATCTACAAGTGGCGCGGCGCGGACCTCCGGAACATTCTGGACTTCGAGCAGGCCTTCCCGGAGGCGCTGACCGTGCGGCTCGAACGGAACTACCGTTCGACGCAGGTCATCCTTGAGGCCGCTTCGGCGGTGATTGCGCAGAATCGCAATCGGAAGGAGAAGCGGCTGTACACGGATCAGACCGGTGGCGCGAAGATTCTGATCTATCGCGCCGGAGACGACATCGAGGAAGCCGAGTTCATTGCGCGCAACGCGAAGATTGCGCTGTATGAAGACCACGACGCCACGGTGGCGGTCCTGTACCGGACCAACGCGCAGTCACGAACCGTGGAAGACGCCCTGCGCCGCTCTGGGATGGCCTACCGGATCATTGGCGGCGTCCGGTTCTACGAACGGAAGGAAGTGAAGGACGCGCTGGCCTACCTGAAGGTGGTGCTCAACCCGCACGATGATGTCAGCCTGAAGCGGGTGATCAATGTGCCGACACGAGGCATCGGCAAAGGTGTCATGGACGCCCTGGAGTCGGTTGAGCCTCCTTCCGGATTCGATGGGCCGCCGCTGCTCGCCGGTCTGCAGGAGATCGAGTCGAACAACTCGTTGTGGGCCAGGTTGGTGCGGGCGGTGGACATGCGGCTGCTTCCACCACGGGCGACAACGGCCCTGAGCGGCTTCCGTGAGCTCATTGCGAAGCTGGCGGCCTCTGCCGCGCATGACTCAGTCTCGATCACGTTGGGCAAGATTCTCGACCAGAGCGGGTACCTGCAGGATCTGCGGGAAGAGCGGAGCGAGGAGGCCAACGGTCGCATCGAGAACCTGATGGAGCTGGTGTCGGCCGCTGGGGAGTATGAGAGCCGGAATCCGGAGCCGTCGCTTGGGGGGTTCTCGGACCAACTGTCGCTCCTCTCGGACGTGGATGAAGAGGCCGGCACACAGAACGCGCGCGTGGTGATGATGACCATGCACAGCGCAAAGGGCCTCGAGTTTCCCGTGGTCGTCATTGCCGGGCTGGAGGAAGGGCTTTTTCCTCACTCGAGATCGGCCAATGATGAGGCCGAGCTGGAGGAAGAACGTCGGCTCTGCTACGTCGGCATCACGAGGGCCGAACGGCGGCTGGTGCTCACCTCGGCTGCCCGTCGCCGAAATTTTGGCGAGTATCAGGCGACTGAGCCTTCCCGTTTCCTGGACGAGATTCCCAGGGAGCTGGTTGAGGAGATTGCCTCGCCGTCTTCAAGCAGCTATGGCTCCGGGTATGGCACCTCGGCCTACGGTGCGTCGTCCGGGTCCTACCGTGGAGGGCAGCAGGGCAGGCCGAACAAGTGGCGCAATGCGGACCGCGAGGAGGCGCCACCATCGTACGCGTACGAAAACGAGGATCAGTCGAATCCGACTGGCCTTCGATCGGGCATGCGGGTCAAACATGGCCAGTTCGGACACGGCACAGTCGTGAGCGTGGAACCGCTCGACGACGACGTGAAAGTCGTCGTCCGGTTCAACACAGTGGGACAGAAGACCCTGCGCGCGAAGTTCGCGAAGCTCGAGCCGGCCTAGCCAGACGATGCGATCAAGCCCAGGAGCACCTGGGCTGACCTGAGACTAGGAGGCCGGACTGAGTCCTTCTACAGCGGTCACGACCCAGTGGCCGTCGAGTGCCGCGCCGTCGGCACCTTTTCCAGCAGCCTTCTCAAGCGTGAGCACGAGACTCTTCTTGCCTTCTGCTCCCTCGACAGGCTTGAAGTCGGCTTCAACCGTGACCTTCCTGGACACCATTTCAATGGTCGCGGTGGCGAGGTCGACCTCCGGCTTGCCTGGTGCCGCAAGGCTGAGCGCTGCGAGGCTCTTCTCCTCGGCAACCTTCTTCTTTGCCTCAGTCACCGCCCTGTTGGCCAAC
>JAKFYA010000237.1 GCA_021731095.1 Acidobacteriota bacterium
AGGCCGGTCCCCTGCTGCTCTACCGGGAGCCGCAGATGCCCGGCGTGCGGGTGGACGCCGGCGTCCGTGAGGGTGACGTGATCAGCGTGCATTACGACCCACTTCTGGCCAAGGTCATCGCCTCAGGCGAAACCCGCGAGCTGGCGAGGCTGCGCCTCGTGGCGGCCCTCCGCACCTTTCCGATTCTCGGTGTCCGCACGAACATTCCGTACCTGCTGGCGATGCTGGCGCACCCATCGGTGATCGAGGGTCGGCTCGACGTCAACCTCCTGGACCGGGAGGGCGCGGCGTTCGCCATCAGGGTTGAGGCGCCCGCCGCGGCCCGGGAGGTGGCTGACGCACTGGCGGCGCGCGCACCTGGCCTCCAGGCCACGGTGACGGCAGACCCATGGGTGACCCTGCGGGGGTTCCATGGCTGAGTGGTTGGGAGCGGCCGAGTTCCGGGTCCGTCACAACGGACAGCCCGCACACGCCTGGGCAGTGCGCGCAGGGCACGAGACCTGGGTCTACCTCGATGGCGCCGTGCACGTGCTGGCCGATCACGACGACGGCACCGCCGCGCTGCCTCGTGCGCCAGACGGGCTCTCGGCACCAATGCCGGCGAGGGTAACGCTGATCCACGTCGCGACGGGAGACGCGGTCGAGGCCGGCGCCATCCTGGTGACGCTGGAGGCCATGAAGATGGAATGGCAGATCCGGGCGCCGCTGGCCGGCACGGTCGGTCGCATCGGCTGTCGGGTCGGAGAACTGGTCCAGCCAGGCCTGCCTCTGGTCGAGTTGACATGACGCCATCCCTCTCACCATCCCTGCTGGTGGACCTTCGCGGTCAATCCGTCCAGGTCGTGGAGGTCGGGCCGCGGGACGGGCTGCAGAACGAACGGGCCCATGTCCCGACCGCTGACAAGGTGGCGTTTGTCGAACAGCTGGCGGCCGCGGGATTGACCCGCATCGAGGTCTCAGCGTTTGTCAGCCCGCACCGCGTGCCCCAGATGGCCGACGCGGCGGCGCTCTGTGCCGGACTGACCCGTCGCGCGGGCGTGCGCTACAGCGCGCTCGTGCCCAACCTCGCCGGACTGCGTCGGGCCCTGTCGGCCGGCGTGGATGAGGTGGCCATCTTCGCGGCAGCCTCGGAGACCTTCAGCCGGAAGAACATCAACCAGGGCATCGACGAATCGCTCATCGCCTATGCGGAGGTGTGCCGGGCGGCACGCGAGGCCGGACTTCCGGTCCGAGGGTATCTCTCGACCTGCTTCGGCTGTCCGTTCGAAGGAGCCGTGCCTCCGGCGCGGGTTGCGGAACTGGCCGGACGCCTGATGGAGATGGGTGTCCGGGAGGTCGCTCTCAGTGACACGATCGGGGTGGCGCACCCCGCCCAGGTCTGGGACGTGGTGGGCGCCACGGCCGACGTGGTGCCGGTCGCCGCCCTGGCGCTCCATCTCCATGACACCCGCGGCACCGCGCTGGCGAACGTGCTGGCCGGTCTGGAGGCCGGCGTCAGGACCTTCGATGCCGCAGCGGGCGGCCTGGGCGGCTGCCCTTACGCGCCTGGCGCGAGCGGCAACCTGGCCACCGAGGACCTGGTGTATCTGCTTGATGGTCTCGGGATGGTGAGCGGCATCAGTCTGGACGGCGTGGTGGCCGCGTCACAGCATCTCCAGCCGCGCATCGGGCATCCGATGCCCTCGCGCGTACTGCAGGCCACTGGCCGGAGTACGGGACAATAGCGCCATGTCCGCCCTGCTTCCGGATGACGATGCGAACGCGCTGGTAGAACTGGTCGAGAAAGTGGGGCTCCTGCGCCGCGACATGCAGCATCGCGGGGAGCTGGAGCAGTACGAGGCACGCATCGGCCGCATCGAGCAGAAGGTGCTGGCGCTGGCCGACCGGTTCGAGCCCTCCCAGCCGGCGCTGGCCGCGGCGCTTCGCACCGCCTGGAAACTGCCGGCCCGGAGTCTGGCCTTCCGCAACGCGGATCACCAGAAACCGTAGCCGGCCTCGATCGACGGGCTAGTCCTTCTGGCCGTCTGTCTGGTTCGACAGATAGGCCTCGTAGCCGATTTCCTTGATCTGGTGCATCTGGGCCTGCAGCCACTCGACGTGCTTCTCTTCGTCCTGGAGCAGCACCTTGAACAGCTCGGCTGTCGCCTCGTCATGGTGCTCCCGCGAGACGGCAACGGCCTTGTTGTACATCACCACGGCGTTCAGCTCGAGCTTCAGATCGGCCTCAAGCTGCGCCTTGACCGACTGCCCCACGTTCAGGGGGAGGTAGTCCATTTTCGGCACCGCATCGAGGAACAGCAGACGCTCGATGACCTTCTCCGCGTGCCGCATCTCGTCAATCGACTGCTTCTTGATGAAGTCGCCCAGGCGGTAGTACCCCCAGGCATGGCACATCTCCGCGTGCAGAAAGTACTGGTTGATGGCCGACAGCTCCTCGCGGAGCGCTTCGTTCAGCAGGCCCACCACTGCGTCGTGACCGCGCATGACCGTCTCCTTCGTCTCTCCGGGGGGCCGACACTGGCCCGCAACCCATGTTGGTTGCCATCCTAGCGCACCCGGCACCGGGGCGGCATCCTGTCGGACCGGCAGGCCAGGATGCGGGGAAATCCGCGTGATTCGGAACGACCGTGTGTTACTCTTTGGACAGTCCGGATCACGTCTTTCACACCTTGATGGCTGCAGAACCGCTCGATTTGACGCTGGAATTGGCGCCGCGTGCCCGGTTTGAGGTCGTGGATCTCCGGACCCGCTTCCCCCGCGAGCACGCCGAGGCCCTCGGCCCCTATCCGAATGTCCTCTACTGGTCGTCCCACACGACGGCCGGCTTCCTGGACCGCAGTCTGGCGGCACGCCTCAACACGACTGGCATTCCCAGTTACCTGGATGCGTTCCGGAGCATGTTTCCGGAGGGCGCCGGATACGAGCACGACCAGCTTGACCGTCGGGAAGACCTGGACGACACGCAGCGGGCGGTCGAGCCCCGGAACGCCGACTCGCACCTTGCCTTCATCGCCAGCGGCCTTCGTCCCTGTGTCACACACCCGAACCGCCCTGGCGAGCCTGTCTGTTTTGTGGAACTGGATGGGGTCAGTGAAGGGCGGGCCCGTCGCCGGCTGATGCGCGCCATCGGCTTCCACGACGAAGCTGTAGTCGCCAAGGTGCGCATCGATGTTCCGGTCTCCGGGCATTCGATTGATTCGATCAACCTGAAGGACCCGCGCCTCGGTGTTCACGAACAGCTCGGCGAGCTGATTGCCAGGACCGGCGTCCGACGGGGCCGCCTGCACCTGTCGTTGTCCCCCGGCGAGCGCCACTCGGGCCTGACCATCAACGAGTACGAAACCCTGCTGATGAAAGTCGACCTGGCGGAGGTGCTGAGCAATCCGTTCCGCTTTGCCGCCGAAAAGTCGATGCATGCCCTGAGCAATCCGAGGGCGGTGCCAGGCAAGGCGCTCGACTATGCACGCTATGACTTCGTGCGGGTCTTCAATTCGGGCCTGGACACGCTGGGGCTGCGCGGTTCACGGCTGGAGCGCCTCATCGCCCGCACCCTGGCTGAACCGGCCGCCCGCTTCCTGCGCATGCGCCGCTCCATCAGCCTGCTGGTAGGCGACCGTGAGGACGGACGCACCGGATTCATCGAGGGCACCTACCAGAGCCCGATTCTGGTGCAGTGGCAGCACGCGCCCCGGGCCACCCGTCAGCTCGACGTCACACTCACCAGCCTGGACTGACCCCGCGCCGGGGGCGTGCCGGGCCTCAGACCGGAGGCGCCATGCACTTGCGTCGCACCCTGTTCACCTGCGCGGCTCTGCTGGCCGCTGCGGTCACCCTGCCCTCCGTGCGTCCGTCCATCGAGGCCGCCGGTGACACGCGGATTCCCGTCTTCGAATACGACCCGACGTGGCCGAAACAGCCATTCCCGAAGGGCTGGATTCTCGGCAACGTCATCGGCCTGGCCGTCGACGCCCGCGATCACATCTGGGTGCTGCACCGGCCCGCCTCCGTAACCGAGCAGGCCCGCGGCGCCGGCTTCAGCGACCCGACGGCCGAGTGCTGCTTTCCTGCCCCACCCGTGCTGGAACTGGACCAGACGGGACGACTGGTGCAGGCCTGGGGTGGCCCCGGAGAAGGCTATACCTGGGTGAACAGTGAACACGGGCTGTTTGTCGATCACAAGGATCATGTCTGGATTGGCTCCCCCAGCGATTCCCACCTGCTGAAGTTCAGCCGTGACGGCACGTATCTCGGCCAGATTGGCGAGCCGGGCCACAAGGAACCAACCAGTCAGAACCCGAAGGTGCTGGGTGGCCCCGCGCCATGGGTCGACGCCCGCAGCAACGAGCTGTATGTCGCGGACGGCTACCGCAATCGCCGTGTGGCGGTGTTCGACCCGGATACCCTGGCCTTCAAGCGCCACTGGGGCGCCTTCGGCAACACGCCCGACGATTCGGTCAAGTGGAGCTTCAATCCGAAAGGGACCGATGTTCAGCCGTCACCGCAGTTCCAGACGCTGACCGGTGTGGCCGTCAGCCACGACGGGCTGGTCTATGCCGCGGACCGCAGCAACAACCGGATTCAGGTGTTCAAGACAGACGGCACCTTTGTCCGCGAGCAGTACATCCTGCCAAGGACTCCACGCGGCAGCGTGGATACGCTGGCCTTCTCGGCAGACCCGCAGCAGACCTACCTGTACAACGCCGACCCCAGGAACATGAAGGTCTGGATCCTGCGTCGGTCGGACCTGGCCATTCTCGGCTCCTTCGGTCACGGCGGCAGCTTCGCCGGGGGATTCACCTCGTCGGCCTACGTGGTGACCGACTCGAAGGGCCATCTGTATGTCGGGGAAGGTGTCGACGGCCAGCGGGTCCAGCGATTCCGGTTCAAGGGACTGCGCCCCGCACCGGCACAACCATGACTCCCGGGCCGAAGCCCCCCGGGCCCGTCTCGGGTGATACCCTTGTCAGCGGACTCATCGAACGTCTATCAGCGAGTCAGGAGATACGAATGCGGAAGAGCATGTGGATGGCGGTGGCACTCGGTCTGGTCCTTGTGGGCGGACCCGCGTGCGCCAGCAAGAAGTTTGTGCGGACCTCGGTCGGCGAGGTGAATGCCAAGGTCGACAGCCTGGGCAAGACGGTCGAGGAGACGCAGGAGCGGACCAAGAAGAACGAAGTCCGAATCGGCGAGGTTGACACCAAAGCGGAAGCGGCGGCCAAGTCTGCGGCGGCGGCTGGTTCAGCCGCCTCGGCGGCAGCAGCGGCGGCCAAGGACGCAGGCGCCAAAGCCACGGCCGTTGACACCCGTGTCGCGGAGGTCGAGAAGGCCGCGCGCCGGCTGTTGCTTGAGGTGACGCTGAGCGAGGATCAGGGCAATTTCGCCATCGCGAAGGCCGTGCTGCCAGATACGACCAAGGCCCGGATTGACGAGGTCATCCGGAAGCTCAAGGCCGACCCGAAGAACGTCTTCATCGAAATTGAAGGGCACACCGACGACCGCGGCGACGCCGTCTTCAACCAGAAGCTCGGCCTCGAACGCGCCGAATCGGTGAAGCGCTACATCTACGAGCAGCATCAGGTGCCACTCCACCGGATCAGCGTGATCAGCTACGGCGAAGACAAGCCCGTGGCCCCGAACAAGACGAAGGACGGACGCGCACAGAACCGCCGCGTGGTCATCCGCATCCTCTCCTAGTGGTCTGCACGCCGCCAGTGCTGCCTCAGGGTGGCGCTGGCGGCCTGCTCCGCCGACGCGCTAGTGTCGGTGCTTGAACGGCTTCCCCACCTGCACCCACCCGGCACGTTCAAGGGCGGCCTTTTCCTTCTGGGCCGCCGTGGGCGCCGGTGCCCCCACCTTGAACCGCGACAACAGCTTGTCCACGTCCGTGCTGGCGCACTGTGGGCAGACTGCGTCGTGTCCCGTGCGGACCAGGAACTCGAATTCGTGGCCGCAGCCACGGCAGGTGAAGTCGAATAGCGGCATCGTGTCCCTATTCTACGCGGGCCGGCCTGCCCCCACCCGTCTCAGCGTGTAGCAGCCTGCGTGGCCTGGTACCAGGCCACGGTCCGCACGAGTCCTTCTTCGAAGGTCACCGTGGGACGGTAGCCCAGCACCTGCCCGGCCTTGGTGATGTCAGCCTGCGAGTCGCGCACGTCGCCTGCCCGGTCCGCCTTGTACACAGGCTCCACGGTGGCACCAAGCATGTCCCGCAACCGCGTGAACAGCTCGTTCAGTGACACGCGGCCGCCGGTCGCCACGTTCATCACCTGCCCGGAGGCGTCTGGCGCCTCAGACGCTCGCAGGACCCCGTCCACGACATTCGCGACAAAGGTGAAGTCCCGGGTCTGCTCGCCGTTGCCGTAGATGGTCGGCTGGCGCCCTTCGCACAGGGCGCGGATGAAGAGCGAGATCACGCCCGAGTAGGGCGAGGACGGGTCCTGGCGTGGTCCGAAGACATTGAAGTATCGGGTGGTCACGGTCTCCAGGCCGTACATCCGGGTGAACAGGCGGCAGTAGTCCTCCGCCATCAGCTTCTGGAGCGCATACGGCGAGAGCGGGTCGCTGGGCATCGACTCCACCTTGGGCAGGGTGGGCGTGTTGCCATACGCCGACGATGAGCCCGCGTACACGAGGCGCCGCACCCCGGCGTCGCGCGCCGCAACCAGCACATTCAGCGTGGCGTCGACGTTGGCCCGGTGGGACGTGATGGGATCCTTGACCGAGCGCGGCACCGACGGAATGGCCGCCTGATGAAACACGATGCCCACCCCGTCCATCGCCGCGCGTGCCACGGAGAGATCCGCCAGGTCCCCCTCGAGGAACTCGACCGTCGGCAGGTGCGCCAGATTGGCGCGATGCCCGGTCACCAGGCTGTCGACCACGCGCACGCGATGTCCCCGGGTAACCAGCGCCTCTGCCAGGTGGGACCCGATGAATCCGGCACCGCCGGTCACGAGATATGTCGTCATGTGTTCGCTCTGGTCCTGACTGCGGAAATGGGCGGTCAGCGCAGCCCGAGCGCCCTCAGGCCCGGCACCAGCTTCACGGCGTTCTGATAGTAGAGCTTCCGGAGGACACCGTCCGGCAACTGCATGCCATACAGCTTCCAGAAGGCATGGTAATCCCGGTAATAGTCGAAGTACTCATCACCGGTCTCAAAGGTTCGCCAGAAATAAGGGTATTCATCCGGCTGGTAGCTGTCTTTCCCGAACAGCACACGGTCCTGGTACTTCACGAAGAAGTCATGCGCCGCCCTGGGTTGCCGGCCCAGTTCGGCCAGAATCGCGCCGGTCTCCACGTACACGTTCGGCATCTCGTCCAGCAACCGCCCGAGTCGCGCGAGGTCATTGGCATGCCAGCCGAAGTGCGCCGCGATAAAGGTCGTTCCGGGATGGGCCTTGAACAGCCGGTTCCGTTCGGCCACCAGCTCCTCGAATCGTGGAAAACGATCGGCCGGATAGCGCCGGTTCGCATACAGCGCCAGCTCGAGCCACCGCTCGTTCCGCATGTCCAGCGGTTCGAAGAACTCCTGGGGCTCGGCTGTGTGTATCAGGACCGGAATGCGGAGCCGGCCTGCCGCCTCCCAGATTGGGGACAGTTCAGGATCGTCAAGGTGCAGCCGCGACCCGTCAGCCTTCTTCGCGTGGAGCCCGAAGTCTTTCATGATCTCGCCCAGGCCGAGCGCGCCCGCCTTCACATCCGCTTCGAGCTGACGGGCGGCCTTCTCGCCGAAGCCGGGGCCGACATCCCGGAAGCTGATGTTCGCGAACATCACCATCCGGTTCCGATGGCGACTGGCCCGGATGGCCCCGAGCGCATCCACGAGACGGGTTCCGGAGGCCCCGGACGCATTCACCAGCACCTGGAGGTTCAAGTGGTCCATGGCCGCAGCCACGGTGTCGAACTGCCCGGCGCTGATGGGCATCGGCTGATGGCTGTGGAGGTCGACCACAGGAAATCTGGCGCGCGGCACGGGGTGCTGCGGCACCACGAGCGTCGTGCGCGGCTTGTAGTCGCGAATGCTGGGAGAGGGAAACTCGGGCTCTCGGGTTGCGCCAGGCCTGTTCCCCAGCGCGCCATCGCTCTGGGATCCCTTGGGCGTCTGGCCAGTGACGAACACGGCTGCGGCGCACAGCGCACCGGCCAACGAAAGCATCCTGCGCATCATCGGCGTCTGTCAGTCAGGGAAGGGCTGGCAAGTGTCGCAGCTGGCCTGTAAGCCGAATCCTGTCCGCGTCCGCCCCTTGCGGGGCATCTGCGTGACGACCATTCCTCTAGCCCTGCGATTGCTCGCAGGGTCCAGCAACCTACCCGGTGGCTTCGGACGGGCCGTCCTGTAACGCCACCCTATTTGGTTTTGCTCCGCGCGGGGTTTGGCCTGCCGTCCACGTTGCCGCGAACGCGGTGCGCTCTTACCGCACCATTTCACCCTTACCCGCCACCACACCTGCGTGCGTCGGCGGGCGGTATATTTTCTGTGCCACTTTCCGTCAGGTTACCCTGCCCGGGCGTTACCCGGCGCGCCGCCCTGTGGAGTTCGGACTTTCCTCCCCGACTGGCACTTCGCGGTTTCCCGCGGTTTCCAGCCGCGGCGGCCGTCCGGCCAACTGCGACGCCGACATTATGACACCGGACGCGGTCAGCTCTCCTGCGGGGTCCCCGTCATCCTGCGCATGAAGCCCCGGAAACGACGACTCAGCAGCGACTGTTCAAGCCCGTCCAGCTTCACGTAGGCCACAGGCACCAGCAGCAACGTCAGAAAGAGGCACAGGGACTGACCGCCGATCACCGTCACGGCAATGGCGGCGCGTCCATGCCCGCCGATGCCCAGGCCCAGCGAGGTCGGGACCAGGCCCGCAATAATCGCAGCCGTCGTCATCAGAATGGGCCGGAGCCGTGTGCGGCACGCCTCCACCACCGCCTGACGGAGCGGCATCCCCTGCGCTCTCAGGACGTTGGCGTAGTCAACCTGGAGGATGGAGTTCTTCTTCACCACACCAAGCAGCAGCAGCATGCCGAGCGCGCTCCAGAGATTCAGCGTGTGCCCGGTCACGAGCAGCGTCAGCAGGGCGAAGGGCACCGCGAGCGGCAACACGAGCATGATCACCACCGGCTGCACAAAGCTCTCGAACTGCGCCGCCAGGACCATGTAGACAAACACCATGGCAAGACTGATGGCCATGATGAGGTTCGCCGTTGTTTCATCAAGCACCTTGGACTGACCCGACATCCGCCACGACATGTCAGGCGGAAGCCTGAGTCCAGCCATGACCCTGCGGGCATCGGCCGTGGCCTCGTCCAGGGCGTGTCCCGGGGTGATGGCAGCATTGACGTTGACCGAGAACTGCCGGTTGACCCGCTGCAGTTCGGTCGGCCCGAGTCCCCGGGTAATCGTGGCGATGTTGTCCACGCGAACCGGCACGCCGCTCCCGGATGGCACGGTCAGGCGGCCAATGGCTCCGATGTCCCCCCGCTGGCTTTCCAGGACGCGGAGCTTCACCGGATACTGCTCGGTGCCTTCCTTGAAGGCTGAAATCTCGTCATCGCCCGACACGGCCAGTCGCAGGGTGCTGCCCACCGTCGCCATCCGCACGCCCAGATCCGCCGCCCGGCGTCGATCGACCGCCACGTGAATTTCGGGGTTCGCCAGCGTAATCGAGGCCTTGGCATCCGACAGACTCGGCAGCTTCTGGAACTCGCGGAGCGCCCGCAGGGAGTACTCGGCAATCCGCTGCGTATCGGGCCCGAGGATGCTGGCCGAAATGGGGAACGCCCCACCCTCTCCGCCCCCCAGCGGACCGCGCACCGAGACACTGGCGTTCAGCCCTGGATGCTTCGCCAGCCGCTTCAGGATTTCCCGCACGATATCGTCCTGTGTCGCCGTCCGCTCGCCA
The DNA here is from genome assembly GCA_021731095.1 of Acidobacteriota bacterium. Lineage (GTDB taxonomy): Bacteria > Acidobacteriota > Vicinamibacteria > Vicinamibacterales > UBA2999 > JAKFYA01. The sequence continues at coordinate 9,894 of JAKFYA010000237.1, forward strand.
TAGGGCTTGGCGAAGCCCAGAAAGTGGATATGCGTGGCCCGCTGCTGGATGGCCGGCTGCATCTGCGCGACGCCTTCGATGCCGTCCAGTTCCTTCAGCACCGACATCGCAATGGCCTCGGTGCCTTCAAGCGAGGTGCCGTCAGGGGTGTCGAGGTGGATCGTCCACTCCCCAATGTCCTCCTCGGGCACGAACGTGCGCCCCACCAGGCTGTTGAGCGGCAGCGTGGTCAGCAGCACGATCACCGAGGCCCCGACGATCACCCAGGGATGATCGAGCGACCACTCCACCGAGCGCGAATACCAGACATCGATGCGATGAAAGAGGCCCTGTTCCCTGGTCTTCTTGTCCGCCTCGGCGTCACTGAGCTTGAGGAACCGCGAGCTGAGCATCGGCGTCAGCGTGAAGCTGACGAGCATCGACACCAGAATCGCAAAGGCCATCGTCCACCCGAACGGGTAGATGAAGCGGCGCGCGTAGCCGGTCATGAAGGCGATGGGCACGAAGATGACGACGAGCGACAACGTCGTCGCCATCACGGCCAGCGTGACCTCGCGCGTGCCATTGATGGCCGCCACGAAAGGGGATTCGCCCTTCTCCTCGATATGCCGGAAGATGTTTTCCAGCACGACGATGGCATCATCGATGACGATGCCCACCGACAACGTGATGCCGAGCAGCGTCATGTTGTTCAACGTGAAGCCCATCAGGCGCATCATCGTGAAGGTGGCGACAATCGAGGCGGGAATGGCCAGTGACGCGATGATCACCGCCCGGATGTTCCGCATGAACAGCATCACGACCACCGCCGCAAAGAAGCTGCCCCACAGGAGGTGCTCCTCCAGCGACGCCACAGAGTCATAAATGAACTTGGAATCGTCGCGCGTGATGGTGAGCGTGACCCCCTTGGGCAGTGTGCGC